>CAZKWG010000014.1:0-27425 GCA_964556105.1 uncultured Enterobacterales bacterium
CGATGTGCTCTCCGCCAAGATTCTCTTGATCTTCCTGGGTTTGCCTGGCGTTGCACTGGCCGCCGCCCTCGTTGTAGGGCTGGAGGTTCAGCCCGCTCAGCATCGCGTCGATGCGCGCCGGATCGTCCACGAAGGGGACCATCGCCCAGCCACGCTGCGCGTCGGGGGTGATGCCGGCGGCGACGATGCCGCTCAGGTCGAAGCCAGCTTCCTGGGCGGCGGCCTCGGAGAAGAGCGGCGAGACCTGGGGGGGCATGTCCGCGCGGACCTCCGCGGGGAGCGTCGCGAGGCCGCGCACGATGCCGCCGAGCGGGTAGCAGACGACGGCCAGATCGGTCGCCCCGTTCGCGGACATGAGCCCGCTCAGCGCGTCGCCCACGCCGCCCGCGAGGGCGCTCCCCGTCACCACGGCCAGGAGAAGATTCACGTGCACCTCTCGAGCCGGCTATACCACGGGCTCCACCCGCTCGCGCCGATTCTGGCCCCTCATGCTTCTTCTCTCGCTCCTGGCCTGCCTTCATCGACCGCCGCCGGCGCAGCACTGCGCGCTGGCCGAGGACGCGATCGTCCGCACGGAGGACGGGGCGCCCATCGCCCTGCACCGCCACCGCGGCGCAGGTCCACCTGTGATTGTGGTTCATGGCCTGTCCTCAAACCGCCACTGTTGGGATCTCGCGCCAGAGCGCTCGCTGGCGGTGGCGCTGGTCGAGGCGGGCTTCGACGCGTGGCTGCTCGACCTGCGGGGGCACGGGGACGCGCGCCGGGCCCGACCGCGCGCGGAGCCGGGCTGGACGGTGGACGACTACGGCCGTCAGGACCTCAAGGCGGCCATCGATCACGTCCGGGCCGAGACCGGCTACACGAAAGTAGGCTATGTCGGCCACTCCATGGGCGGCATGGTGCTGGCGGTCTATCAGGCCGCCTGGGGCGACGACGCGCTGGCGGGGGTCGTCATCGTCGGCAGCCCGATGGAGTTCGGGCACCCCGACGCGCTGCTGCGCTGGAGCGAGCGGGGCTTCGCGCTGGGCTCGCTGCTCAGCCAGGTGCCCTCCCAGACCGTGGCCCGCGCCGCCACGCCGCTCGGCGAGCGCCAGCCCCTGCACATCGACGACGTGCTCTTCGCCGCGGAGAACCTGGACGATGAGGCGCGGACGCAGATGTTCAAGCGCGCCGTCAGCCCCGTCTACAAGGAGGAGCTCGCGCAGTTCGAGCGCATCCTCGAGACCGGCGCCTTCGTCAGCGCCGACGGCAGCGTGGACTACCGGGCCGAGCTGGCGAAGCTCACGGCGCCCCTGCTGGTCATCGCCGGCCGCGTCGACCGCGTCGCCCCGCCCGACCGCGTGCGCGCGACCTGGGAGGCGGCGGGCAGCGCGGAGCGGCGCTTCGTGCTGGCCGGAGAGATGAACGGCTTCGCGGTGGACTATGGCCACCTGGACCTCGCGCTGGGCGACCACGCAAGCCAGGAGATCTACCCGCTGATCACCGGCTGGCTGAAGAGCCGCTGGGACGGCGCGCTCAACCGGGGAGGCTCGCCATGAGGGACGACCAGACCACGCTCGCCGAGCTGCGCGCCGCCGTGCGCGCGTTTAACGAGGCCCGCGACTGGGGGCAGTACCACGCGCCACGGAACCTCGCGATGGCGCTCAGCGTCGAGGCCAACGAGCTGCTCGAGCTCTACCTCTGGTGCGCCGACGACGGCCCTCAGCCCGCGCTGGCCAGCCGCGCGCCGCTGGTCGCCGAGGAGGCAGCGGACGTCGCCATCTGCCTGCTCAACCTCGTCGAGCGCGCCAACATCGATCTCGCCGCGGCCATCGAGGCCAAGCTGGCGAAGAACGCGCTCAAGTACCCCGTCGAGAAGGCCCGTGGACGCATGGAGAAGAGCCACGAGCTGTAGAATGTGGACCGCCCATGCCTGACCCCTATCAGCGCCTCCGCAAGAAGAACCGGGCTCGCCAGCGCCGGAAGGCGGAGCTGCTCTTCTTCGCCTGGTCGATGCGCACGCTGGCGCGACCGGCCCTCGTCCTGGTCGTGGTGCAGATCATCGGCACGGTGATCTTCCGCTACACGGAGCCCAGCCCGGACGGCGCGCTCCTGGGCTGGCACCCCGCCTTTCTGCAGGCCTACGGGCTGTTGCTGGGCGAGCAGCCCGGCGCGGGCCCCGACACGCCGCTGATCGGCGAGATCGTCCGAATCATCTGGCCGATCCTGGGCATCTACGTCCTGGCCGAGGGCGTCATCAAGCTCGGGCTCACGGTGTTTCGCAAAGAAGAGAACAAGGAGGCATGGGTGGAGATCCTCGCCAGAGCGAGCCGCGGGCACGTCATCCTCTGCGGCGTCGGGAACGTGGGCTTTCGTACGCTGGAGGAGCTGCTCCGCCTGGGCGAGCAGGTCATCGCCGTCGAGCGCGATCCCCGTGGAACCTTTCTGGACCGGGCCCGCGCGCTGGGAGCGGAGGTCTTCGTGGGCGACGCGCGCGACGAGCACGTCCTGCGCAAGCTGAACGTCGAGCGCGCCAGCGCCGTGATCATCGCCACCAACGACGATCTGGCGAACCTGGAGATCGCCATGGACGTCCGCGAGCTGCGCGCGGACGTGCCCATCGTCATGCGCCTCTTCGATCAGGCCCTGGCGCGCAAGGTGCGCGGGGCGCTGGGCGTGGACGTCAGCGTGTCGACCTCCGCCCTCGCCGCGCCGCTCTTCGCCTCCGCCGCCCTCGACCGCAGCGTCGTGGGGACGCACCGGGTGGGCGAGGCCGTCATGGTCGTGGCCGAGCAGGAGCTCTCGCCGAAGGGTCGGCTGGTCGGGATGACCGTGGGGGGCGCGCTCAAGGAGCACCAGATCACGGTGATCGCCCGCCGACCGTCCGACAGCCAGGACTGGCAGATCCAGCCCGCGCCGGAGACCCGCCTCTGCGCGGGTGATCGCGTGCAGCTCATGCTGGACAGCCGCGGGCTCTACCGCATGCACGCGCTGAACGGTGAGGAGACCTGAGGCGCGGCGCAGGTGACGAAGGTGCCTGGACGCGCTACCGGTTAACAAGCTCCTCTTCAGGGTCACTCCCAGGCCGGTTCCCTGCTCTCTCTCGAGGTGATGTGTGCTTCTCGCCCTCGCCCTGCTGCTCGCGCCCGTCACCTTCGCCCAGGACGTGCCGCTCCGGCCGGTGACCTACAACCTGGACCCGAAGCTCTCCGCAGGGCCCATCGCGAACCTCCTCGAGCTTTATGTCGATCCAGAGAGCTTTGTGCGCGATCTGAAGGCCGCGAAGCCTTCCGCGCCGCCGGAGCCCGTGCCCACACCCGCCGTGGAGGGCGCCCCGCCGGTGGGCCCCGACGGCCAGCCAGCCCTCCCCGCGATCCAGACGACGGTGTTCACGCCCCCCGCGGGCCACCTGCTGCTGCTCAATGACCGCGGCTCCTGGGCGGACGTCACGGTGAACGGCACGAAGATCGGCAAGATCGGCCCGTATATCTACGGGGTGATCTCGCCCGCGCCGGCGGGCACCTACGCCGTGACCTTCACCTACGCCAACGGCTTCGTGCACGCGGACGAGGTGGAGACGACCTACGGCGCCATCCCGGGCGCCTTCGGCGGCCCGCCCTCGACCCTGCCCATGCCGGACGGCAAGCACACGACGAAGCTGCGCACGAAGTAGCGCGCCCGCTCAGACCACGGTTCCCGCCGGGATCTGGGCGTTCTTGTGCACGATGACGATGCCGTCGCGCACGGACCAGCCCAGCCCGTCGGCGTCGGGGCGATCGGGGTGGCCGCGCAGCACGCAATTGGGGCCGACGCGGGCGTTCTTGTCCAGGATCACGCGCTCCAGCACGCTGCCTTCGCCGATGCCCATGTCCACGATGCCGCGGCGGGCGTTCTCCGCGCGGCGCTCGTCGTCCTCGTAGAAGTCCGCGCCCATCATCACCAGGTTCCGGGCGTTGACGCCGCGCTTGATGCGGCTGCGCACGCCGATGACGCAGTGATCGAGCTCCGCCCCGAAGACCAGACAGCCGTCGGAGACGATGCTGGCCGTGACGCGGGCGTCCGTGAAGCGGGTGGCGGGGAGGAAGCGCGGCCGGGTGTAGATCGGCGCGGTGGGATGCCAGAAGCGGAAGGGCGGATCATCCGAGCACAACGCGAGGTTGGCGTCGAAGAAGGCCGAGATCGTGCCGATGTCCTCCCAGTAGCCGTCGAAGAGGTAGGCGGCGACCCGGTGCGTGTTCAGCATGGAGGGCAGGATGTCCCGCCCGAAGTCGTCGTTCTTCGGCTGGGAGAGCGCGTCGAGCAGGGCCTCCACCCGGAAGACGTAGACGCCCATGCTCGCCAGGTGCTTGCGCTCGCCCATCCCCCACTGCTCGCGCAGGCTCTCGGGGACCTCCAGCGCCGTGATGTCCTCGTCGGCCCTGGGCTTCTCGCGAAAGCCGCGGATGATGCCCTCCGCGTCGGAGCTCAGCACGCCGAAGCCGTCGCAGCCGGCCCGCGTGACGGGGATGGTCGCGACGGTGGCGTCGGCCTCCTTCTCCAGGTGCCAGGCCAGCATGGGCCGGTAGTCCATCCGGTACAGGTGATCCCCGGACAGGATGAGGACGTGCTCGACGCCCGACCGGTAGAGGTGGTGCCACTCCTTGCGCACCGCGTCCGCCGTGCCCTGAAACCAGTCGGAGCCCTCGCGATCGGTCTGCTCCGCGGCGAGGATCTGCACGAAGCCGCGGGTGAACGCGTCGAAGCGGAAGGTCTGCGCGACGTGCCGGTTCAGCGAGGCGCTCTGGAACTGCGTGATCACGAAGATCTTGCGAAATTCCGAGTTGATGGCGTTCGACACGGGGATGTCGATGAGCCGGTACTTGCCGCCCAGCGGGACCGCGGGCTTGGCGCGCTCCAGGGTCAGCGGCGCCAGCCTCGAGCCGCGCCCCCCTCCCAGGATGACGGTGATGACACGATCGGCGAGCATTCCGCTCGAGAAGGCGCGGTCCGGTACAGCCATGTTAGAACCTCTCTCCACCTTGCAGGCAGGATCATCCTCCGTGACGCTCGCGCGCGCCATCGCAGCCGGGAGCCCGATGTGCCTGGCCGTCGTCTCGCTCGCCGGGACGAGCGGGTGCGAGCAGACCTGCGAGGGCGCCGGCTGCGAGGAGCAGTTCACCGGCGCGCTCATCGGGGTGCTGCGCGGCGCGGACCTGCCCTCCAGCGGCGAGAGCTCACCGCTGGACGCCTGGGTCACGATCGCCGGAGGGAAAGATCAGGGTCCAGACGCGGACATCGTCTTGATAACCGACAGCGCCTGGATCGGCACCGCGAACGATGACAGCGTGCGCGGCTTCGACCTGAGCGTCTCCGCCACGCTGGACGCCGAGGAGGACGCCAGCGCGCTGCTCGCGGCGGAGGCGGCGGGAGACGCCTTCGGCGCGGCGCTGGCCATCGCCCCGGACTGGGACGGGGACGGCGAGGCCGAGCTGGCCGTGGGCGCGCCGCGCCGGGACGCGAGCGCCGAGGGGCGCGACGAGGGCGCGATCTACCTCTACTCTGGCCTGGGGAGCGGCATCGACGAAGACCGTGAGCCGCTGCTGCGGGTGACCGGCGAGGGCCGCTCCGGGCAGCTCGGCGCGGTGCTCACGGCCTGCGGAGACCTGGACGGCGACGGCATCGGCGATCTCGCCGCCTCCGCGCCGCTGGACAGCACCACCGCGCCCTACGCTGGCCTGGTCTGGCTCGGGCTCAGCGCCAGCCGCCCGGAGGCGGGGGCGCAGGTCTTCGCGGGCGAGCTCGGCCTCCGCTTCCTCGGCGTCGGCCGTGGCGATCGCGCGGGCGACGCCATCACCTGCCAGCACGATCTCCTCGGCCCTGGGGGCGCGGCGCCCGATGGCGTGCCGGACCTGATCATCGGCGCGCCCTTCGCCAGCAGCGCGGTGGGCGAGGCCTCCGGCGCCGTCTACATCGTGGCCGGCGGAGACGGGCTCGCTGGCGGATCCCTGGCGGAGGTCGCCGACCTCACGCTCAGCGGCGCGGGCGTCAACGCCTGGCAGGGCTGGTCGGTCGCCACGGGCGATCTGGACGGAGACGGCCTCTATGACCTCGCGTCCGGCGCGCCCGGCGTGCTCGGCGCCGAGGACGAGGCCGCGCGCGGTCAGGTCGTCATCTGGGATGGATCCCGCCTCTCCTCGTCCACGACGGCCCGCGCCCGCGTGCTCGGCCAGGGCTCGGGCGACGCGTTCGGGCGCGCGCTGAGCATCGCCGACATCAACGGAGACGGGCGCAGCGAGCTGATCGTCGGCGCCCCTCGGCGCGATCCCACGGACGAGGCGGGCGACGCCTACGAGGCCGGCACCCTCTACCTCTTCCGCGGTCGCGAGGGCTGGTCGGGCTGGGGCACGGGGATGAGCACCACCGACGCCGCGCTGCGCCTGGACACGAACGAGCCCTTCCTGCGCACCGGGCAGGTGATCCGCGTGGGAGACCTCGACGGAGACGGGCTCAGCGACCTCGCGCTGGTGCAGCGCTACGACCCGGACCAGGGCCTGCCCGAGTAGGACGCCGTCGATCAGCGCGCCGTCCAGCTCAGCCCCAGGCCGAGCAGCGGGCGCTGGTGGAGCTGCCCGTCCTCGTCTTCTTCTCCCTCGTGGGTCGCGAGGCGCTCCCAGATGGGCGCGCGCAGCTCGGCGTACAAGGCCAGATCTTTACTCATGCCGCGCTCCGCCATCAGGCCGAGCTGAACCGCCTGCCGGCCGCCGTGTGGGTCACCGTGCCAGCGCTCGGCGCTCTCCACGACGCCCTCGACGCTGGCCGCCAGCGTCCAGCGCGGGCTGGGCCGGTAGCTCGGCCCGACGCTCCCGGAGAGGGTGAGCGGCGCGCGGTACCCCTTGCCGCTCTCCGCCACGGGGATCCGCGCGTCCAGGCGCCCCAGCGCCCCCCACTCCCCGGCGCGGACCACGCTCGCGCTCACCAGCAGCAGCGGCAGGCCCGCGCCCATCTGCATGTGCTGGTGCCACTCCCCCTCGGTCGCGGCCTGGAAGGGGTCCTCCTCCGTGCGGCCCAGCGGCAGGGTCGCGCCGAGCCCGGCGCCCACAACTAGATTATTTAGCTTTTGGTGGCGCGCGAGCGTGAGCTCCCCGTCCGCCAGCCCGAGCAGCGTCTCGTCGCGGTGGTGGATGTCCTCGTAGGGAGGCGCGTACGGCGCGCCGTCCAGCGTGGTGTAGGTGATGTCGGCGACGCGCACGTCGAAGGGCAACGCGAGCCCAACCTGGAGCCCGGCGCCCAGCCCCGCCGTCGCGCCGACGCGGGTCCGAAACCAGCCCAGACCGAGATCATGGAGGTGCTCCGGGAGCGCCTCCGCCTCACAGAGCGCGGGCGCGACCTCCGGACAGGCCGCCACGTGACTCACCTGCATCCCGGTGGCCGAGGCCCCGAGCTCCACCCTCATCTCTCCCCGCTTCAGCGCGGGCGCCGTCCTGCTCCCTCCCACCTGGAGGTTGGGGTTGCTTCAACCGGGTCAGGCGAAGGCGTCCCGCACGAGCAGCACCAGCAGCAGGGCCGCCGTCACCGTCGCGTCCGCGCGGCGCCCAGCGCGGCCTCGAGATCCGAGCCCTTGTACACCGCGCGCCCCTTCGCGTTCAGCACCACGAAGTAGGGCAGCCCCTCGGCGAAGGCGAGGTGCTGGGTGGCGGCCGGCAAGGCGAAGGAGACCAGCGCGTCCTTGCCCTCGAGCTCGACCACGCGGACGGCCAGGCCGGGATCGCTGGCCAGGACCTCT
Organism: uncultured Enterobacterales bacterium; assembly: GCA_964556105.1. Taxonomy (GTDB): domain Bacteria; phylum Myxococcota_A; class UBA796; order UBA796; family CAZKWG01; genus CAZKWG01. The sequence continues at coordinate 7,742 of CAZKWG010000014.1, forward strand.
CGCAGGCGCTCGGCACTCGTCCAGCAGGGCGCGCACCAGGGCGCGCTGAAGTCGAAGAGGGTGACCTTCCCCGGCGCGAGGTGGGCCTCGAGATCGACGAGCTCACCGCGCGAGATCACGGCCACGTCCAGGCCACCCACGTCCGCCCAGGGGGTGCGGACCGCCCTGGCCGCCTCCGGGCAGGCCGCCGCGCCGCGAGAGGAGCGCACGGTGTAGCCGCCCGCGGCGTTCAGGGCGGAGGTCATCGCCTCCTCGTCCAGGCTGCCCTGCAGACGCAGGCAGGCCAGCCCCGTGGCGGGGTCGGCGCTGACCTCGGCGACAAAGGGCAGCCCGGCGAGCGCCCTCTGGACGTTGTCGGCGCAGCAGGCGTCGCCCATGCCCTGAACCTCCAGCAGGAGGACCTCGGCGCGGGCGCTCGACAGCGCGAAGAAGAGGGAGAGCAGCCAGACGGACATGCCATGAAGTGTAGCCCGATGTTCAGCGAGGCGTGAGGCTCGCGGCCCAGAGGCGTATGCTCTCCCCCCGGCAACGGATTATCGGAGCGCTCACGCGCTTCGCGAGGAGACCGAGAGATGCTCGAGCAGGCCCACAAGGTCGCCGTGGACGCCGCCCGCGAGGCGGGGCGAATCGTCCGCACCTACTTCGAGGACACCTACACGATCACCCAGAAGGGCGTGGACAACCCGCTCACCGACGCGGATCTGGCCAGCAACCGGGTGATCATGGAGCGCCTGACCGGCGCCTTCCCGGACTTCGGCTGGCTGTCCGAGGAGACGGCCGACGACGGCTCGCGCCTGAACCACAGCCACGTCTGGATCGTGGACCCGCTGGACGGCACGCTGGAATTCACCAAGGGGATCCCCGAGTTCGTCGTCTCCATCGGCCTCGTGATCGACGGGGCGCCGGCGCTCGGCGTGCTGTACAACCCCATCAAGGAGGAGCTGTACAGCGGCGTCGTCGGGGTGGGCGCCTGGTTCAACGGCGCCCCGGCCCGGGTCAGCGCGCGGCAGGAGCTACAAGGCTCACGCGTCGTCGTCTCGCGCACCGAGATGGGGAAGGGCTGGTTCGAGGAGTACAAGGACCTGCTGGTGCCCGAGCCGGTCGGCAGCGTGGCCTACAAGTTCGGCCTGGTGGCGGCGGGTCGCGCCGAGGCGACGTTCACGCCGCGCCCGCGTCACGAGTGGGACGTCGCCGGCGGCGCGGCGGTGGTGCTGGCGGCCGGCGGTCGCTTCACGGACGGGAAGGGTGAGATCTACCGCTTCAACCAGGCGAAGCCGCTGGTGACCGGCATCGCCGCCACCAACGGCTCCATCCACGACGCGATCGTCGGGCTCATGAACCGCTGAGGCGTCGATGTCGCGCGCGCTCCTCCCCGTCCTGCTCACCGTCCTGCTCGACCTCCTCGGCTTCGGGATCGTCATCCCGCTGCTGGCCTACTACGCCGAGACCTTCCAGGCGGGCCCGGTGGAGATCGGCCTGCTCATGGCCTGCTACTCGCTGGCGCAGTTCCTGTTCGCGCCGCTGTGGGGGGCGGTCAGCGACCGCGTCGGGCGCCGGCCCGTGATGCTGATCAGCGTGGCGGCGACGGCGATCTGCCTCGCCGGCTTCGCCTCGGCCAGCGCGCTGTGGATGCTCTTCCTCTTCCGCACCCTGCACGGGATCGCCACGGCCAACATCTCCACCGCCCAGGCCTGCGTGGCGGACCTGACGACGCCGGAGAACCGCGCCAAGGGCATGGGGATGATCGGCGCCGCCTTCGGCATCGGCTTCACCGTCGGTCCCTTCGTGGGCGGCGAGCTCTCCCGCTTCGGCCTGGCCTTCCCCATCTGGGTCGCCGCCGGCCTCTCGGCGCTGAACTTCGTGCTGGCCTTCTTCCTGCTGCCCGAGACGCGCAGGCCGGACTCCGAGGAGCGCAAGCGCCCCATCTCCCCCGCCGCCTTCCTCACCGTGCTGCGGCACCCCGTGGTCGGGCTGTGCGTGGCGCTGACCTTCCTGAACACCGTCGCGTTCGCGCTGATGGAGGGCATGTTCAACGTCTTCGCCGAGGACGCCTGGGGCCTCACCGCCATGGACGTGGGGCGGATGTTCGGCATCTCCGGCCTGATCACGGTGATCATCCAGGGTGGGCTGATCGGCCGCCTGGTCAAACGGTACGGCGAGGCGCGCCTGCTGCCGGCCGGCGTCCTGGTGCTGGCGGTGGGGCTGGCGCTGCTGCCCTTCGCCCCGCCCATGGCCGCCATGATGGTGGTCTTCTCGATCATCGCCGTGGGCCAGAGCATCTCGGGCCCCAGCCTGCAGTCTCTCATCTCCCGCGGGACGAAGGCGGAGGAGCAGGGCTTCGTGCTGGGCACCAACCAGTCCCTCTCGGCCCTGGCGCGCGCCGTCGGGCCGGCCAGCGGAGGCCTGATCTACGCGCACATCGCGCCTTCAGCGCCCTTTCTCACCGCCGCGGCCCTGCTGGCGGGCGGCTTCGTGCTCTCGCTGGCGGCCGTGCGTCAGCACGCGGCCGGCGCTCGCTAGCGCTCAGGGCATCGGGTAGCGCGCGACCAGCGCCGCCGCCGCCGTCCCCTCCCCTCCTCGCTCCAGGATCTGGGCGATCTGCGCCGCCATCCCGGCCCGCGTCGCCGCGTCCGTGCCCGCGCTCGCCGCCTCGAAGGGGGCCAGGTCCCCGCGGCGCGCGGCGACCGCGACGTTCACCAGGATCGCCTTGCCGGTCGGGTCCGGGCTCCCCACCTGCGCCGCCGCCCGCTCGGCCTCCTCCCAGGCGCCGGTGAGCGCCAGCGCCAGCCCCAGCGGTCCGAGCAGCTCCGGGCTCGGCCGACAGCCCGCCTCCAAGGCGCGCCTCCCCTCGCTGGCCGCGGTCTCGGGGTCCCCGCGCTTCAGGTGCAGGGCGGCCACGTTGTAGCAGGCCGAAGAGTAGGGCTTCGGCGGCTGCGTCGCCGCGTGGTTCCAGCGCGCCGCCTCGGTGAGTCGCCCCTCCAGCTCCAGGTGCTTCGCGTAGGCTCCCGCCGCGTAGGGCGAGGGCTGGAGGCGCAGCGTCGTCGTCCAGAGCGCCTCCTCGTCGCGCCAGGCGGGGAGCTGCCAGGCGGAGAGGGTGGCGCCGCCCAGCAGCAGCGAGAGGAAGACGAGCGGCGCGGCCCGTCCCCCTGCGAGCGCCGCCGCCAGCGCCAGCCCGAGGCCCGCGAGCGGCAGGTAGAGGTAACGATCCGCCAGCAGGCCGGAATTCGCCAGCCCGCCGATGGAGGGCGCGAAGCAGAGCCCCGCCAGCAGCAGCCCCGCCAGCGCCAGCCCTCGCCCCCACCCGACCAGCCCCAGCAGCGCCCCGAGCAGCAGGGCGGGCGTCAGCCAGGGCAGGGGCGGCGGCCAGGCCAGGTGGGTCACCGGGGCCAGCGCGACCGGCGCGATCAGGCGATCGGCGTAGAGCGCCAGCGATGGAGCTAGTATGGCTAGTATCTTCGAGAGCCCCGCCGCCTCCGGCCAGCCCACCCCCGCCCAGGCCCGCAGGCAGAGGTAGAGCGCCAGCGCCGAGAACGCCGCCCCCAACGCCGGCGCGCGCGCCGCACGATCCGCTCCCCTCGCCCACAGCGCCACCCCCAGCAGCAGCGGCGTCAGCAGCGCGCTCTCCTTGCAGAGCATGGCGCCGAGCAGCAGCGCGCCCCCTCCCGCCAGCGCGAGCGCGCCCCTGCGCTCGCCTGTGAGCACGAGCAGCCCGCCCAGCGTCAGCGCCGCCGCCATCGGATCGTTGCGCGCGGCGATCCACTGCACCGCCTCCACCTGCACCGGATGGAGGGCGAACAGCGCCACCCCCGCCGCCACCGCGAGTGGATCCTGGACGAAGCGGCGCAACAGCCGGTCCAGCAGCAGCACCGACAGCAGGTGCCAGAGGAGGCTGTGCAGGTGAGCCACCCGCGGGTCCAGGCCGGCGATGGCGCGGTCCACGCCCAGGGAGACCAGGAAGAGCGGCCGGTAATAGCCGCGGGTCAGCCCGCTCGGGCCGTCCACCGTGTCCCAGAGGCTGACCCGGAACATCTCCGGGATGTTCGCCAGGCTCCCCGTGAGCAGGTTCCGCGCCACCAGCACCTGATCGTCGTAGACGAAGCCCGCCCCCACCCCGGGCAGGAAGACGGCGAGGGTGGCGATCAGCGTGAGCGGCAGGCTCAGGCGGGCGAGGCGGTCGCGGGCGTCAGGGGTCATCGAGGCGGGAGCATAGCACCGGGCAGGGGCTCAGCGGCGGGCGAGGCGGTCCAGGGTCACCGCAGGGTCCGGACAAATTATGTCCGCTTCATTTTGCGTCCTCCGCTCTCCTTCGATACCCTGTAGGCATGTTCAGAACCCTCGTCGCTCACCTCCCCTGCTTCCGACTCGAGCGCTGCGGCTGGGAGTCCCACCAGCCCGTCGTCCTGGTCGCCGAAGAGCGTCGCACCCTGCGCGTCGCCGCGCTCACCCCCGCGGCGCGTCGGCTGGGCGTCCGCCCCGGCATGGCGCTCAGCGAGGCCCGCGCGCTGGCGCCCTCGATCCGCACCGAGCCGCTGGATCCCGAGAGCGAGCGCGGCGATCTGGAGAGCCTGGCCGAGCAGCTCCTGAAGATCTCGCCCTCGGTCTCCACCCTGCCGCCGGACGGGCTGGTCGCCGAGATCCGCGGCTTGGAGGAGGGCAACGAGCGGGCGGTGATGGAGAAGGTGCGCATCCGCCTGGGGCACCTCGGCCACCAGTGCCGGCTGGCCATCGCCGATGATCCCGCCACCGCGCTGGCCTGCGCCACCTGGGGCGCGCAGGACCAGATCGTGGCGCCCGGGGCCGGCGCCAGCGCCCTCGCCCCCCTGCCGCTGGAGGCCCTCGGGCTGCTGCGCGACGAGCTCACCCTGCTCCAGGGGCTGGGCGTGCGCACGGTGGGCGCCTTCGCCGCGCTCCCCCCCGCGGCGGTCTCGGGGCGGCTCGGCCCGCTCGGAGTGGCGGCCCACGCCCTCGCCCGCGGCAGCCGGGTCAGCGCGCCCCTGCCCGCCCGCGGCGCCGAGGACAGCGTCTCCGCCAGCCGCGACCTGCCCGAGCCCATCGGCGAGCTGGACGCGCTGCTCTTCGTGCTCAACGGCCTGCTGGGCGAGGCCGCCGCGACCCTGGCGCAGCAGGGCAAGGCCGCCGTCCGCCTGCTCCTCCGCTTCCGCCTCGAGGGCGCGGGCGAGCAGGAGCTGAGCGTGCGCATGGGCGAGCCCAGCCGCGACGCCCGCCGCCTGCTCGCCACCCTCCGCACGCGCCTCGAGCGCTTCCAGCTCGCCGGCCCGGTCACCGCGCTGACGGTCGAGGTTCCCGAGCCCGTGCCCTTCTCCGGCCGTCAGCGTGGGCTGATGGACTGGAGCTCGGTGGGCGAGGCGCTCACCGAGGTGATGGCCCGCCTGCAGGACCAGCTCGGCGAGGAGGCCGTGCGCGTGCCGCGCCTCCAGTCCCGCCACCGCCCCGAGGCCGAGTGGCGCGCCACCCCCTTCCGCCCGGCGGTGGGCCACGCGCCCCGACGCGCGGGCGGCGCGGCCCTGGCGCTGGCCGAGGATCCGGTGGCGGCCTGGGAGGGATACCCGGCGGAGGTCCTGCCGGATCGCCCGCCCATCCTCCTGCCCCTGCCCCTGGCGGTCGAGGTGGAGGCGCGCCCGGGTCGGCAGCCCCACGCCATGCAGCTCGACGGGCGCTGGCACGAGATCTCCGCCCTGGACGGCCCGGAGCTGCTCAGCGGCGAGTGGTGGGACCGCTCCTTCCAGCGCGAGTACTGGCGGGCCTCGCTCGGCGACGGGCGGCAGGCCTGGCTCTACCGCGAGGACGGGCGCTGGGTGCTGCACGGCTGGTGGGATCGCTAGGTTCCAGAGAGGTTCCCTCGACATGCCCGCCTTCGCCGAGCTCCTCTGCCGCACGGCCTTCTCCTTCGGAGAGGGGGCCAGCACGCCCGAGGAGGTCGTGGAGCGCGCCGCCGAGCTGGGCCTCGCGGCGATCGGCGTCACCGATCGCGACGGGGTCTACGGCCTGCCCCGCGCCCACAAGGAGGCGGCGCAGAAGATCCCGCTGGTCTGCGGGGCGCGCATGACGGTGAAGGGCGGACCGGGCCTCGCGCTGCTCGTCCAGGACGCCCGCGGCTGGACCAACCTCTGCCGCCTGATCACCCGCGCCCGCGGTGGCGAGGCCCGCCCCGGCCAGGAGCCCGAGCGCCCCGAGGAGCCGCAGCCCATCGAGCGCACGACCGCTCGAAAAGGGTGGGCGAGCCTGCCCATCGAGGCGCTGCTCGAGCGCGCCGAGGGCCTGGAGGCGGTGCTGGTCGGACCCTGGAAAACACAAAACGTAAATGTTTTGAAGGACGCCTTCGGCCCCCGCCTCTCCCTGGCGCTCTCCCGCCGCATGGACGCCTCCGACGCGCGACGGGTGCCGGAGACCCGTGCCCTCGCCCGCGCGACCGGCGTGCCCCTGCTCGCCACCTCGGACGCGCTGATGCACGACCCGAGCCGCAAGCGCCTGCAGGACGCCCTGACCTGCGTGCGCCTGGGCACCACGCTGGCGGAGGCCGGCCGCAGGCTCCAGCCCAACGCCGTGCGCTGCCTGACCAGCCCGGACACGATGGCCCGCCTCTTCCGCGGCCTCGAGCCCGCCCTGGAGCGCAGCCTGGAGATCGCCGCGCGCTGCACCTTCCACCTCGGCCAGCTCGCCTACCGCTACCCGCGCGAGATCGTCCCCGAGGGCGTGACGCCGATGGACTGGCTGCGCTACCTCACCTGGGAGGGGCTCGGGCGGCGCTACCCCGACGGCATCCCCGACGACGTGGAGCGTCAGGTCATCCGCGAGCTGCTCCTCGTCGAGAAGATGGACTTCGCCGCGTACTTCCTCACGGTGCAGGACGCGGTGGCCTTCGCCGAGCGGCGCGGCATCCTCTGTCAGGGCCGCGGCAGCGCGGCGAACAGCGTGATCTGCTACGCGCTGGGCGTGACATCCGTAGATCCCGCCAGCTTCAACCTGCTCTTCGAGCGCTTCATCTCCGAGGAGCGCGGCGAGCCGCCCGACATCGACGTGGACTTCGAGCACGAGCGCCGCGAGGAGGTCATTCAGTACGTCTACCAGAAGTACGGGCGCGATCGGGCGGCGATGGTGGGCACCGTGATCTCCTGGCAGCGCCGCTCGGCCATCCGCGAGCTGGGCAAGGTGCTGGGCCTCTCGCTGGACCAGGTGGACAGGCTGGCTCGCCTCGCCCGCTGGCGCGAGCCGGACCCGGAGGAGAGCGTCGCCCGACCGGAGGGGGCGCCCGACACGGAGCGAGGGATCTCCAGCAAGGACGTGCGCGAGGCGGGCCTGGACCCGACCGACCCGGCCGTGGCCTGGACGGTGCAGCTCTCGGGCGAGCTCCACGGCCTGCCGCGGCACATGAGCATCCACGTCGGCGGCTTCACCATCTCCGACGGGCCGCTCATCGACCTCGTCCCCGTCGAGCCCGCCAGCATGGAGGGGCGCACCATCCTGCAGTGGGACAAGGACGACATCGACATCGTGCGCTTCGTGAAGGTGGACCTGCTGGCGCTGGGCATGCTCACCGCCATCAAGAAGACCTTCGATCTGCTCGGCGCAGACGCCCGAGGCGCTCCCTGGGCGCTCACCAGCGTCCCGCCCGACGACGATCGCGTCTACGACATGCTCGGCCGCTCGGACACGGTGGGCGTGTTCCAGGTGGAGAGCCGGGCGCAGATGTCCATGCTCCCGCGCCTGAAGCCCCGCTCCTACTATGACCTCGTGGTGGAGATCTCGCTGGTGCGGCCCGGCCCCATCCAGGGCGGGATGGTCCACCCTTACTTGAAGCGCCGCGCCGGCGAGGAGCCCGTCCTCTACGCACACCACAAGCTGCGCCCCATCCTGGAGCGGACCATGGGGGTGCCGATCTTCCAGGAGCAGGTGATGGCGATGGCCGTCGCCGTGGGCGGCTTCACGCCCGGCGAGGCCGACGAGCTGCGGCGGGCCATGGGCGCGTTCCGCAAGCGCGGCAAGCTGAACCACCTGACCGACCGCCTGAAGCGCACGATGCAGGAGAACGGGATCAGCGCCGAGTACGCCGAGCAGATCGGGCAGCAGATCCTCGGCTTCGGCGAGTACGGCTTCCCCGAGTCCCACGCCGCCAGCTTCGCCCGCCTGGTCTGGGTCTCCTCCTGGCTGCGCGCCCACCACCCCGCGGCCTTCGCCGCCGCGCTGGTCAACAGCCAGCCCATGGGCTTCTACTCGCCGCGCTCGCTCATCGCGGACGCTCAGCGCCACGGGGTGGAGGTGCGGCCGGTGGACGTGACGGTCTCGGGCTGGGACTGCTCGCTGGAGGGCCAGAGCCCGGGCAGCCCTCCCATCGGCGGCCCGCTCCCCGATGGCCGCGGCGCGCCCGCCCTTCGTCTGGGGCTGCGGCTGGTGGCGGGCCTGGGCGAGACCGCGGGGCGGGTCATCGAGAACGCACGAAAAGAGCGTCCTTTCCGCGACGTCGCCGACCTCGGCGCGCGCACCGCCCTCCCCCGCGAGGTGCTGGCGAGGCTGGCGCGGGCGGACGCGCTCAAGGCGCTCGGGCCGCTGCCAAAGGACACCCGGGAGCAGGAGAAGCCCGCGGACTGGGATCGCCGTCAGGCCCAGTGGGCCGTGCAGGGGCTCTACGATCTGCCGCTCTTCCGCGGGCTCGCCCGCAAGGAGGAGCCGCCGCCGCTCGCCCGCCCGAGCCCGGTCGAGGAGCTGGAGGCCGACTACAAGAGCGTGGGGCTCTCCGTCACCCGTCACCCGGTGGGGCTGCTGCGCGGGAAGCTCGACCGGCGCGGCGTGCGCATGGCTCGCGCGCTGGCCAGCGTCCCCGACGGCGACATGGTGCGCGTCGCCGGCCTCGTCACCCATCGCCAGCGCCCCGGCACCGCCAACGGGATGGTCTTCATGACCATGGAGGACGAGACGGGGATGATCAACCTGGTCGTCCGCCCCGACACCTTCGAGCGTCAGCGCGCGCTGATCATCTCGGAGAACCTGCTGATGGTGCGCGGCAAGCTGCAGCGCCAGGGTGAGGCGATGAGCATCCTGGCGCGCCAGTTTTTTCCGCTGAGCCTGGGCAAGCCGCTGGAGACGAGCAGCCGCGACTTCCGCTGAAGGCCGCGCTCACGTTCCCGATCGTATTGTGTGTATAGGATCCGCGCAAGTCGCAGCTCTCGACATTTTTCGACAACCTCCCGCAAACACCCTTGCCCCCTCATCTTCCGCGCAGTACAGAGGGGGCGCACATGCCATCCCTCCGACACGACACCATGGTGGATCTGTTCCGCCACACGCCCGCGCTCGCCCGCGAGCTGCTGATCAGCGCCGTCCCGCTCCCTCCCTGGAGCCGGGTCGAGCTGCGCTCCGCGAGCGTGGTCGAGCTGAAGCCCGCGGAGCGGCACGCCGATCTGATGCTCGAGCCGAACGCCGGGCCGCTGGTGGTGCTGGAGGTTCAAGGCCGCATCGACGCCGAGAAGCGATAGCCAGGGCACAAAGCCGGGTGCCGAAAACCCGGCTTTGTGCCCTGGCGTGCGGCCGGAGGCCGCGCCGCGGACGGCTCTGGCGTTCCGGTGTCAAGAGACACACACGAACCACCTTCCTCGCGCCAGGGACGAGCTCCGCGGCCAGGAACAACTAGCCAATCCTCGCCGGGGGCGAGGATTGGCTACACCTGGCCCTTCTACGGCGTGGGAGCGCGGGCGCGTCATCGGCGCGAGGTGATCGTCGTGGTGCTGACCACCAGCGCGCGCGTGGCGCGATGGGCCCGACGACCGATCGATCTCGGCGGGGGGAACCTGTGGCGCCCCACGGTGATCGGCCCCGAGGAGATCCCGGTGGTCACGGAGCTGCAGCTGGCGCTGGCCAACCCCGAGCTGGCCCTGCTCAGCGTGCTGGCCCACGGGCGGGGCCCTCAGGCCGAAGAGGTGGCTGCCGCGGCCCTCAACGGCACGTCCAGCCTTGACGAGGGTCGGGCGAAGATCTATTCTGATCTCATCGTACGCAACGTAGGCCCAGCGCTGAGGGCCAGCCTGGAGGTGCTCGTGAACCAGCCCTATGTGCCGCGCAACAAGGCCGTCCGGGACTTCTTCGAGCGGCTGGACGTGCTGCGCCGGGAGAGCCTGCTGGAAGGTCGGCAGGAAGGCCGGCAGGAAGGCCGGCAGGAAGGTCGGCAGGAAGCCCTCCAGGACGCCATCTTCGACGTCCTCAGCGCGCGAGGCATCCTCCTGACCGAGTCCGCCACCCAGCTCATCCGCGACACCCACGATCGGGAGCTGCTCCAGCGCTGGCTGCGCCGCGCCGCCACCGCGCAGAGCCTCGATCAGGTGCTTCAGGACTGAGGCGAGGCGCCTCCGCGCGCGCTACACTCGCGAAGAGGCCACCCTGTGAAACGTCTATGGCTCCTCACTCCCCTCCTGCTCGTCAGCGCCTGCGCGCCCGCGACGAGCGAGCCCGAGCACACGGGCGAGCCCGAAGACACGGAGGGGCAGGACAGCGGCGACACCGCGGGGTCAGGCGGCGCGGACTCGACGGACACCAGCCCCGCACCTGAGCCCCTCTGGCCCGAGCTCATCATCAACGAGCTGATGGCCAGCAACACCTCGACCGTTCAGGAGCCCAGCGGCGCCTGGTCGGACTGGGTCGAGCTCCTCAACCCCACGGACGCGACGGTCTCCCTCGACGGGTGGACGCTGACCGATGACCTCGACGAGCCCGGCCTTCACACGCTCCTCTCCCTGGACATCGCCCCGGGGGAGCACCTGATCCTCTGGGCCGACGACGATCCTTCGCTGGGTCCGGACCACCTCGCTTTCGCGCTCGATCGCTCGGGCGAGGCCCTCGGTCTCTTCGCGCCCGACGGCGCGCCCGTGGATGGGTTGACCTTCGGCCAGCAGGCCGACGACATCTCCCTCGCTCGCGCGCCCGACGGCGGCGAAGCCTGGACGCTGGCGAGCCCCGCGACACCGGGCTCGAGCAACGGAGACTGAATGCTGCTCCTCGCCCTCCTCGCCTGCGACCCCACATCCAAGCCCGAGGACACCCACCCGGACACCTACCTGGACAGCCGCCCCGACACCGAGGAGAGCGGCCTCGTCACCGAGAGCGCGGACACCGAGAGCGCCCACACCGGGCAGGAAGACGAGACCGCTGACTGGCCGGATCCGGGCGACGCCTGCGCGCTGGGCTCCGACCTCTCGACGCCCAACTTCCTGGAGGGCGATGTCGTCCGCTTCACGGTGAGCTGCACAGGCGCGCTCGCGACCGAGGACGCCGAGATCACCGCGCTGAGCCTGCCCGAGGGCGCCTCGTTCGAGGAGGAGACCCTGCGCTTCTCCTGGGCGACGGGCCCTGCGGACGGCGGGCGCATCGACGTGGTCTTCTCGGTGAGGGCCAGGGATGGCTCCGCCGAGATCCCCAGCGCGGAGACCATCCGCTTCTGGGTCGCCGACGACCCCAGCGCAGCAGACAACGTCGCCGTCGACCCGGAGACCTACACCGAGGAGTGGGGACTGCCGGTCATGCACATCGAGACGACCGGCAGCGTCAGCACGAGCTACTCGGACGCGACGGTCATCTGGGGAGGCGCGACCTACCCGGCCAGCATCAAGGTCCGCGGCGCGAGCAGCGCTTACTACCCGAAGCAGAGCTACACCTTGGAGTTCAACGAGGAGGAGCTGCCGGTGGAGGCCTGGGGCGTCACCCGCGACCACCTCCTCCTGCTCAGCACCTTCGACGACAACAGCTATGTCCGTCAGAAGTTCGTCTATGACCTCTGGGCCGAGATGGCGGACCATTGGGACGACACGCGCATGACGCCGCGCACCCTGTTCACGGTGGTCTACAAGGACGGCAGCTACTGGGGTCTCTATGTTGGGCTGGACCGTATGGACGACGAGTTCCTCGATCACATGGGCCTGGAGCGGGACGCGAACCTGTACAAGGCCGTCAACCACAACGCAAACTTTTACCTGACCAATGTCTACGGCTCGACGAAGAGCTCGATGCACGAGGGCTACACGAAGGAGGAGGGCGAACCTGAGGATGACTTCGCCGATCTCGACGCGCTCGTTGCCTTCACCGGGAGCAGCTCCGCCGCCGATCTTCTCGCCGGCTCTGGAGACTGGTTCGACCTCCAGGAGTTCATGGACTGGTTCCTGCTGGTCCACTACACGACCGCCGAGGACTCCGCGGGGAAAAACTCCTACTTGTACCACCCGCTGTCTGGCGGACAGTTCCGCTACGGTCCCTGGGACTTCAACCACGCCTGGGGGCAGGGCTGGTACACCTACCGGGTGGACGCGGAGTACGACAACAGCTTCACGGGGACCAACCGGGTCTTCTGGGCGATCCAGAGCGACGCGGAGGCCGAAGCGGAGCAGTGGGAGCGCTTCGCCACCATGCGCGAGGACGGCGGCCCCTTCTCCTTGGATTGGCAGCTCGCTACATTGGACGAATACTACGCGCTGATCGACGCCTCCGCCCAGCGCGACTGGGACAAGTGGGGCGCGTCCTACCGAAGCTACAGCGGCTGGGCGAGCACCCGCAACGCCTACGGCGACTGGCAGGACTACGAGGGCGAGAAGGCCTACCTCTACCAGTGGGTGGAGGACCGCGCCGCCCACTTCGCGTCGCTGGTCCCCTGAAGCGGCAACTCAGCCTCCCTGCACGACCGAGGTGAGCGTGAACCTCAGGTCGAGCTGCAGGTCTGAGCTGGAGCCGTTGGCCTGGTGCACCTCGACCGCCAGCACGGTTCGCTCCGTGAGCAGCTCGGCGTCGATGGCGTACGAGGTCCAGGCGCTCTCGTCGGAGGTGCTGGCGCTGGCGTAGTCCGCCCAGGCGATCTCCCCATCGGGCATGTTCTGTCGCACGACCTCTTCACCGTTCAACCACACCAGCGCGCCGTCATCGACCTGAATCTCCAGCGTGGCCGCCCGCGCGCCCGCGAGCAGCGCCGGGTCCACCTCCAGTTGAAGTCGGAAGTAGGTCGTGGGGTGCTTGTCCTCGCCGTCCGCGCCATAGCTCACGGTCGTCGCGTGGGTGTCGCCGTACCCGAGGGGCGAGGGGCCGCTGGACCAGGCGCTGTCGTCATAGTCGGGCTGCACCCAGGCCACGCCGAGGTCCACGCCCCGATCATCGTAGCGCCAGAGGTCCCCGCTCGAGACCAGCGCGCTCTCCGTGAGCGTGACGATGGCGTTCGACTCCCCAGGGGTGCCCAGGCTGACCTCCTCCCAGGTCTCGCCCCCGTCGGGGATCCGCGCCAGCGCCGTGTCCGCCTGCTGCGCGCCGAAGACCACCCAGTCCAGGCTCTCGCCCGCAGCGTCGAAGACGCCCACCGCCTCGCCGTCCTGCGCCAGCTTGAAGCCCATGTGGAGATCGCCCAGGTCCGGCAGGCCGTCCGCCCAGAGCACCAGGTAGCCTCCCGCCTCCAGCGTCGTCCCATCCGGCAGGGTGTAGAGCGCGGGCTGGGTCCAATCGTCCGACAGCGTCACGCCGCTGAGATCGAGCGCGACCTCGCCCGCGTTGTAGAGCTCGACCCAGTCGGAGACCTGCCCCAGATCGTCGGTCACCGCGGTCTCGTTGTCCGCCATCAGCTCGTTGATCAACAGCGCGACCGGCGCGGGAGCGGTCTCGCCGGTCTCGGGGGCCTCACCCGTGTCCGGAGCATCTCCCGTCTCCGTCGGCTCAAAGGTGTCGGCCGCCGCGCTGTCCGCGGTCTCGGGCCCATCGCTGGAGTCGCCCCCACCCCCCTCGACCTTGACCGTGCAGGCCGCCAGGCCGAGCAGCACCAGACCGCGTGACGTCCTCAGGGCGCACCTCCCACCATCGCGAGCGTACCCGAAGCAGGGTCCTGTCCGCCAGCGCTCCCGGCCAGCCGCGTTAAGCCCTCGCCACGAGGAGACACACAGATGCTCGGTGTGGCGATGGCGCTTGGCTGCGCGCTCACCTGGGCGATCTCGGTGATCCTCTTCCGCAGCACGCCCCGGCTGACGCCGTTCGCGATGAACCTGTTCAAGAACGTCGCGTCGATCGGTCTCTTTCTGGTGACGCTGCCCCTGCTGGGCGCGGAGATCGTCTGGGATCGCCCGGCGCTGGAGTGGGCCGCGCTCATCGCCAGCGGCGTGCTGGGCATCGCCATCGCCGACACCCTCTTCTTCACCGCCCTGCAGCGGCTGGGCCCGAGCCGCCTGGCCATCGTCGAGTGCATCTACAGCCCGCTGATCGTGGCGCTCTCCGCGCTCTTTCTCGCGGAGCCGGTCACGCCTGCGCTCTTCGCGGGCGCGGGCCTCGTGGCGCTGGGGGTCGGGGTCGGCAGCACCGAGCGCCGCCCCGAGGGCCCCGTGGACCTGCGCGGCGTCGCCATCGGCGCCATCGCCATCGTCGTCCTGGCCCTGGGCGTCCTCCTCGCCCGGCCCGTGCTGGAGCACCGTGAGGTCGCCGAGGTCACCCTCATCCGCCTGCTCTCGGGCGTCGTCGGGCAGCTCCTCTGGTCGCTCCTGCGCGGCCTCCCTCGCGAGGACTTCGCCGCCTTCCGCAGCACGGACGGCTGGCGCACGCTGGTCCCTGCCGCCATCCTGGGCACCTGGCTCTCCATGCTGCTGTGGATGGGCGGCTTCAAGTACGCCCCGGTCTCCGTCGCCGCCGTGCTGAACCAGACCACCATCGTCTGGGTGCTGCTGCTGAGCTGGATCTTCCTCGGCGAACGCCTCAGCCCGAGGCGCGGACTGGGCGCCAGCCTGGCGGCCGCGGGAGCGCTCCTCGTGGTCCTGACCCGCCCCGCCTGACCCGCACAGGTGTCACGTCCGCTTTGCACCTGGGCCGCCTGCTGCGTCGCGGTTTACGCACTGGCAGAGCCATCTTCTACCGGTTAACAAGCGGGCCCCCGAACGAAGCCCTGAAGCCCCAGAGTCGCGCATGTCCTACCTCGGAGCGGCATATTTCGACGTAGACGGCACACTGGTCGGCACCAGCCTGCTTCACCCCACCGTCATGGTGTTGGCGAATCAGGCCACGCCGCTGGAGAGCGCCCGCAAGATCGGCCTCGCCCTGCTCAACGGGCCGCGGATGGCGATGGCGGAGCTGAAGGACCGTCGCCTCTTCAACGAGCTGCTCTTCGCCAACTACAAGGGCATCTCCGAAGACCGGATGCTCTGCCTGGCGGAGGACGTCTTCGACAGCGTCATCAAGCCGCGCATCTTCCAGGGCACCGTGGACCTCATCGAGAAGTGCAAGGACGCCGGGCTCCGCACGGTGCTCATCACCGGGGCGCTCGACTCCACGGTGGGTCCGCTCGCGCGTCACCTTGGTGTAACGTCGGTGATCGCCAACCGCCTGGAGATGAAGGATCGCTACGCCACCGGCAAGCTGATGCGGCCCGTGGTCGCGGGCCCCGGAAAGGCGGTGCTCATCGTCGAGGACGCGCGCAAGCACGGCCACGACCTCGGCCAGTGCCAGGCCTACTCCGACTCCTACTCCGACGTCCCCATGCTCTCGGTCGTCGGGAACCCGTTCTGCATCAACCCGGATCGCCGCCTGCGGCAGCTCGCCCAGGCCTATGACTGGCCCATCCTCGATCTTGGCCCTGTCCAAGGCAGCGGACGCCCGATCAGCCCCGGCCGCACCGCCTAGGAGCGCACATGAACGCCCCCCATCCCAGCGTGGTCACCCTGGACCACCGCTCCCGGCCCCGCGTGCTCTTCTCGGGCGATCAGCTCGTGGAGGTCCCCTTCCCCGCCGGGACCCGCGTGATCTACCCGAAGAAGCCGATGGCGCCGCTGCAAGACGTAGACGCCGCCATCCGCTACGCGCTGAGCCACCCGCTCGGGAAGCCGCCGCTGTATGCGCTGCTCAAGCCCGGGATGCGCGTGACCATCGCCATCGACGACATCAGCATGCCCCTGCCGCCGATGCGCAGCCCGGACGTGCGCCAGCGCATCGTCGAGGCCGTGCTCGAGCAGATCGACGCCTACGGCGTCCATGATGTCGAGCTGATCATCGCCACCGCCTTCCATCGTCCGATGACCGAGGCGGAGATCCGCCACATCCTCGGCGACAGGATCGTCAACCGCTTCTGGCCGAAGCGGCTGTACAACCACGACGCGGAGAAGCCGGGCGGGCTCGTGCTGCTCGGGCGGACCGAGGACGGCCAGGACGTCGAGATCAACCGTCGCGCCGCCGAGAGCGACCTGCTGATCTACGTCAACCTGACCTTCGTGCCGATGAACGGCGGCCACAAGTCGCTGGGGACCGGTCTGGTCGGCTACCGCTCGCTGAAGGGGCACCACAACCCCCACACGATCCGGCAGAGCCCGACCTACATGGACCCCACGGTCAGCGCGCTCTCCGATCGCATGAAGGCCGTCTCCAAGGTCATTCAGCAGCACGTCCCGGTGTTCCACATCGAGAGCACCGTCAACAACAGCATGTTCGACACGCCGCTCGCCTTCCTCGCCAAGAACGAGGACGAGCTGACGCCGACCGAAGACAAGGCGATGCGGGCCCTGATCCGCACGCTGAAGATCCTCCCGCAGCAGGCGCGGCAGGCCATCTTCGAGCGCGTCCCCTCCCCCTACGGGGTCATCGGCGTCTTCGCCGGCGAGACCGAGCAGGTCCACGAGCAGACCTTGCAGCGCTGCTATCAGCAGCTCCTGGTCCCGGTCGACGGCCAGGCCGACATCGCCGTCTTCCCCGTCCCCTACATCAGCCCCTACAACGTCGGCGCCTTCCTCAACCCGCTCCTCGTGAGCGTGATGGCGCAGGGGTACATGTTCAACCTGCACAAGCGGGCGCCGCTGGTGAAGAAGGGGGGCACGGTGATCATCACCCACCCCTGCACCGACCGCTTCGACCGCGAGCAGCACGCCCCCTACGTGGAGTTCTTCCACCGCCTCCTGCCCCAGACGCGCGACGCGATGGAGCTGCACAAGAAGTACGAGGCGGAGTTCGCCCGTAACCCGGCCTACATCCAGATGTACCGCACGGGCAAGGGCTATCACCCCGCCCACCCCTTCTACATGTGGTACTGGGGCGAGAACGGGCGCAAGCACATCGGCCGCGTGATCGTCGTGGGCGCCGACAACGAGTATGTCCCTGGCATCCTCGGCTACGAGACCGCCGCCAACATGGCGGAGGCCCTGCGCATGGCCCGCGAGACCGCCCCGCCCAAGCCGAGCATCTCCGTCCTGCGCATCTGCCCCCTGCTCATGGTGGAGGTCAACCCCGACGCGGTCGCGCCCGGCGTGGAGTTCCCATGACCGCGCCTCCCGTCGCACCACAGATCGAGGCGCGCGGGCCGCTCGATCCGCGCGCCCTCCTCCGCGGCGCCCGCCTCATCGTGGTAGGCGGGACCGGCTTCCTGGGCAAGGTGTGGCTGTCGATGCTGCTGCACCGCTTCCCCGAGGTGGACCACGTCTACCTGCTGGTGCGCCCGCGCCGCGGAGGCCTCAGCCCCCGCGAGGGCAGCGAGGCCCGCTTCTGGGCGGAGATCGCTCCCAACCCTGCCTTCGACCCCCTGCGCGCCCAGCACCCCGGGACGGCCTTCGAGCGCTTCATCCGCGCGAAGATCACCCCCATCCCCGGCGACGTCTCGCAGGCCAGTTGCGGCATCCCCGACGAGATCCTGACCGAGCTTCGTGGCACGCTCACGGCCCTGGTCAACGCGTCCGGCGTCGTAGACTTCGATCCACCCCTGGACGAGTCGCTGAACGTCAACGCCTTCGGCATGCAGAACCTCGTCTCGCTGGCGCGCACGCTGGGCGACCTGCCCTTCCTGCACACCAGCACCTGCTACGTCGCGGGCGACCGAACCGGTCAGGTGGACGAGATCAACCCACAGTTGTATCCCTTCCCCAAGGCCGACACGCTGGCCATCGAGCACTGGGACCCGGAGCGCGAGATCGCCGAGTGCGTCGATCTCGTCGAGCACGTCCGCCATCGCGCCAACGACGCCTTCCGCCAGTCCGCCTTCCTCGACCAGGCGAAAAAGAACCTCAAGGAGCGGGGCGAGCCCACCCGCGGCTCGGCGCTGGACGACGAGCTCTCCAAGGTCAAGCGCCGCTATGAGGAGGGGCAGCTCATCGCCGCCGGCACCGAGCGGGCGAAGTACTGGGGCTGGCACAACATCTACACCTACACGAAGTCCATCGGCGAGCAGATCCTCTGTCGCTCCGGTCTTCGCTTCACGATCGTCCGTCCCGCCGTCGTCGAGTCGTCCGAGGTCTACCCCATGTGTGGGTGGAACGAGGGCATCAACACCTCGGCACCGCTGGTCTACATCGCGCTTCAGGCGCCGAACGTCTTCCCCGGCGAGAAGGACTCTCAGCTCGACATCATCCCGGTCGATCAGGTGGCCATCGGCACCACCCTCGCCCTGCTCGAGCTGCTCGAGGGCACCGCGCCCGCCGTCTACCAGCTCGGGAGCTCCGACACGGCGCCCCTGCCCGTCTACCGCCTGATCGAGCTGACCGGCCTCTTCAAGCGCCACTATTACCTGCACAAGGCCCCGGGCAACAAGCTGGTGAACTGGGCGCAGGCGCACATGGAGCCCGTGCCCATGTCCGCCGAGACCTTCCAGACCCGCGGGCCGCAGTTCTACTCGGAGAAGATCAAGCAGGCGGCTGGCTTCCTGCGCCGCTTCACCGGCGGCGCGCTCGAGCCCGTGCTCGGCCCCGCGGTGGACGGGCTGGACAGCGTCGCGAAGCAGCTCGGCGTCTCCGCGCGCATCATCCAGCTCATCGTGCCCTTCATGGCCACGCACAGCTACCGCTTCTCCTGCGCGAACACCCGCGCCGCCTTCGGCCGCCTCTCCGAGGAGGACCGCGCGCTGCTGCCCTGGCAGCCGGAGAAGATCGACTGGCGCCACTACATGCACGAGGTCCACTGCCCGGGCCTGATGAAGCACGTCTGGCCGGAGATCGAGAAGAAGTTCGATCGCAAGGTCACGCCGCTGCGCCGCTACGATCACCTCCTCGACCTGCTCGAGGAGGTGGCGGAGCGGCACGATCTCAGCGCCGCGCTCATGGTCCTCGAGGAGGACGGCTTCGCCCGCGTCAGCTACCGCGACCTCCGCGACCGCGCACAGGCCACCGCCTCGCGCCTGAGGCTCGCCGGCGTCGGCCCCGGCGACCGCGTCATCGTCTCCGGCCAGAACCACCCCGACTGGGTCATCGCCTTCTTCGGCGTGCTCTGGGCGGGCGGCGTCGTCGTCCCGGTAGACCCGACCATGCAGGGCGACGCGGCGCGGCGGATCTCGGAGGCCGCCGAGGTCAGCGTGGCCATCCTCGACGCGAAGTCGCGCGACACCTTCGGGAGCGCACTTGTAACGTCGTGTTACGACCTGCACGAGGTCACGGCACCCCTCTCGGAGGCCGACCCGGAGCCCGTCGCGCGCGCCGCGCCCACCGCAGACACCGTGGCCAGCGTGCTCTTCACCTCGGGCACCACCGGCGTCCCCAAGGGCGTCATGCTGACCCACGGCAACTTCACGTCGCTGCTGGCCAGCCTGTCCAAGCTCTTCGATCTGGGCGAGGACGACCGCATCCTCTCCGTGCTGCCCCTGCATCACACCTTCGAGTTCTCCTGCGGCCTGCTCCTGCCGCTCTCGCGCGGCACACGCATCCTCTACCTGGGCGAGGTCAACGGCGAGCGCTTCGTGGACCACTGCGGCGTGGTGTGCGGCGAC
>CAZKWG010000015.1:0-27267 GCA_964556105.1 uncultured Enterobacterales bacterium
GCTCCGCGGCCAGAAACAACTAGCCAACCCTCGCCCCCGGCGAGGGTTGGCTACCCGCGCTGCCAGGCGGTCCAGCAGAAGCCGTCAGTGCCCTCGCGGTGCGGCCAGAGCTCGACCGAGGCCAGCTTCTGCCAGCGCTCCTCGTCGCCTTGCGCCGCCGGCGCGTGCGCGTTCTCCGCCGCGAGCAGGGAGCAGGTCGCGTAGAGGAGGACGCCGCCCGGCTGCACGAGCGCCGCGCCCTGAGCGAGGACGGCGGCCTGGGCTTCCAGGTGCGCCTCGGGCCTCAGGTTCCAGCGCAGCGCGGGATCGCGGCGCAGGCGGCCGATGCCGGAGCAGGGCGCGTCCACCAGGACCAGCGGCGCCGGGCGGGGGTCGCCCACGGAGATGAGGTCGGTCAGCCGGGCGCGCTGCGCCCGCTCGCGCAGCTCGTCGAGGGCGTGCGAGCGAAGGTCGAAGGCCCGGACCTTGACCCCGCGCGCGGCCAGGGCCAGCGCCTTGCCGCCCGATCCAGCGCAAAGGTCGAGCGCTTTCTGGGTGACCCCCATCCGCTCGAGCTGAGCGACGGCGGCCTCGACCAGGCGCTGGCTGGCCTCGTCCTGCACCTCGAAGAGGCCGTCGGGGTAGCCGGGCAGGCTCTGGGCGTTGGCGCGGTCCAGCAGGCGGAGCCCATCGGGGGCCCCGGCGCAGGGCTCGGAGCGCACACCGGAGGCGGCCAGGCGCGCGGCGAGCTGCTCCCGGCGGATGCGCGCGCGGTTGACGCGGATGGTCAGCGGGGCGCGCTCGGCCAGGGCGGCCCCCAGCGCGGCGGCCTCCTCGACGCCCAGGCGGGCCAGCCACTCGGCGGCGACGGTCTCGGGCAAGGACAGGGCGTCGGCGTAGTCGCTGACCTCCCCCTGCGAGCTGAGCTCGGAGAGGCGGTCGCCGCCGACGATCCGGCCCCAGGTCGCGACGCGGTTCGCCTCGTCCTCGGCGCCCGCTCGCGCGATCAGGCGCTCGTGGCGAATCACCCCGTAGACCGCCTCGGCCACCACCGGCCGCTCCTTGCTGCCCAGCTTGCGGTTCTCACGGAAGAGGCGCGAGAGGATCAGCGTCGCGTGGGTCGGGCGGGCGCGCGCCGCGGTGAGCATGTCCACGGCCGCATAGAGCAGGCGCGGGCGGGCGATGGCGGCGGCGAGGTCGGGATCGGGCGCGCTGGGGAGCGCGCAGCGCAAGAGGTCGGTCACGGGGCTCCTGCCCGTTGGTAGCGGATCGCCACCACGGGAGCGTCGGCGTCGGGCTCGAAGACCGCTTCGAGCAGGGTGTCCTTGCCCTCCTGGCGGATCCTCACCTGAGGCGCGAAGGGGCCGGCGTACCAGCGCAGCCCCCAGGGCTCGGGCTGGACGATCTGCTCCGAGGTCCAGGCGGGGGCGGAGATCTGCAGCACCTTGATCTGACGGGCCGTCGGATCGAAGCGGTAGAAGGTGACGTCTTCGTAGCAGAGGGCGCCCTGGGCGTCGGTCAGGCGCTCGCGCACCTCGAGCACGGTCTCCTCGAAGCAGAGGGCGGCCCTCAGGTGCGCCTGCACCGGCTCGCCCTGGCTGTGTCCAGCGCCCGACCAGCTGCCGATGAGGAAGTAGAGCGGGCGCAGGCCCTCCCGCGTCTGCGCGCCGCGATCCTCCCACGCGCCGGATGCCGCCTCGCTGGTCGTCGCCGTGCCCGCCATCGGACCTCCCGCTTCGCTGTATCTCGTCGGAGCCTGGGGCGCGCCGCGGGTGGAGCGTGCGCTCCCTTCCCGCGCTATGGTCTCGTTCATGGCCTCCCCGCCCGCCTGGCTACGGCGAACGCTCCCGCTTCTCCTGGTCGCGATGCTCGTCGCGGCCTGCACCTGGGTGGGCGCCGCGCCGTCTCCTGCTCCCGCCCCGCCCAGCGCCAACGGCTGGTCGCAGGGCAAGGCGGCGGCGGGGATGGCCGAGGCGCTGGCGACCAACGAGCCCGTCACCCTGGAGCTGCCCTCGGCCATCGCCGAGAAGATCGTCGGCGAGACCGCCCTGTTCTACTTCTCGCCCCAGTGCCCCCACTGCCAGCACGCCATGCCGGAGATCGTGGCGCTGCAGGGCAAGGGCGGCGTCCGCTGGCTGGGCGTGGCGACCGGCTCCACCTTGCAGGCCGAGCTGGACGCGTTCCGGGCCGAGTACAAGGTGGAGTTCGAGATCGTCATCGACGAGGATCGCAGCTTCGCGCGTTCTCTGGGCGCCCGCTCCACGCCGAGCTTGTACATGGCGCGCCCCGATCCCGCCCAGACCGCCGCGTCGGCGGGTATGCGCTCCGTGCAGGTCCACGAGGCCTACACCCCCTGGCGACGCGGGCTGGGCGGCTACCTGATCATGCGGCGCCACCCGAGCGAGCCCTTCAAGGAGTTCTCGGGCTACCAGAGCGACGCGACCTGCGCGAGCTGCCACACCGAGGAGATGGGGAGCTGGCTGCTCACCCACCACGCGGTGGCCTACCGCACGCTCTACACCCGCGAGCGGGCCGAAGATCTCGCCTGCGTCGGCTGCCATGTCACCGGGATGGATCAGGGCGGCTTCGTGGTCACGGACCACTCGAGCCCCTTCGTGGACGTCACGTGCGAGTCCTGCCACGGCCCCTCCGGCCCCCATGACGGCGAGCGCACCGACGCCCGCGCTACCTGCGTGGGCTGCCACGACGCCAAGCACTCGGTGGCGTTCTCCCTGGAGAAAGGCCTGCCGCACATCGATCATTACCGCATCAACACGCTCTCCGACGCGGAGATCGAGGCGCGGCTCACGGCGCTGGCGAAGGGCGAGGCCGAGCGCCCGCTGCTGGCCTTCCCGGAGGGGCCGACCCAGGGCGCCGAGGCCTGCCTCAGCTGCCACAAGGCCGAGCACAAGAGCTGGAAGCAGGACAGCCACGCCAACGCCATGCGGACGCTCTCCGAGGCCGATCGCGCCCGCGTGGAGTGCGTCTCCTGCCACGCCACCGCGGCCGCCTCCGGCCCGCCGTCCAAGGAGCTCAGCGGCTACCGCACGGGCGAGGGCGTCGGCTGCGAGTCCTGCCATGGACCGGGCGGCGCCCACATCGCGGCGCCCTCGACAGAGAACATCGTGGGCCTCGGGGAGAGCTGCCCCGAGTGCGTCATCGAGAGCATCTGCACGAGCTGTCACACCCCCGCCTGGGATCCGAGCTGGGATCTCAAGGAACGTCTCGCGGCGACGAAGCACGCGTCGCGCCGCTGAGGGAGCGTCGATGCGCAAGGTCCTGTGGTTCCTCCTGGTCGGCTGTCCTGGAAAAGACGCAGAGACCACGACGGAGACGTCGGAGGTCGAGGTCGCGCTGCCGCCGCAGATCTGCAACGAGGCGGCGGCCTTCGGCGAGACGGCCGTCTACGAGGACGCCACCGAGCGCTGGGGCTTGAGCGGGATCACCGGCGCGCGCATGAGCGCCGCGGATCTCGACGGCGACGGCTGGCCGGACCTGGTCGTCTCCGACGTGACGGTCCACACCCGCGACGACTTCGAGGCCGGGACCCGCTACCACTACGTGTTCATGAACCGCCCCGCGGAGGGCGGCGGGCGCACCTTCGTGGACGAGACCCAGGAGAGCGGGCTCTTCGACACGCGCGACGGCGCGGGCGGGCGCGCGGCGCAGATCCACATCTTCGGGGACGTGGACAACGACGGCGACATCGACGTGTTCTCCGGCTCCTACTACGACGCCAACAACGCCGACACCGACCCTGGCGACCGCTCGGAGATCGACCTGAACGACGGGAGCGGCCGCTTCACCCTCGCCGAGCAGAGCGATCTCCACATCGAGGAGGGATACGCCACGGCGGGCGCCAGCTTCGCCGATGTGGACGCCGATGGCCTGCTCGACCTGTGGGTCACGGGCTTCTACGAGCGGTATGGCTACCAGCGCGCAGAGCAGGACCGGCTCTACCTGGGGCAGGGCGACGGCACCTTCGCCGAGGTCACCGACGCGTTCGGCCTGACCATGGAGCAGGGCACGACCCGCGACGGCTACGACGAGTGGCTCTCCGGCGAGGCGACGCGGTCTGCCTATGGCGCCACCGCCTGCGATCTGGACGGCGACGCCTGGACGGACCTGCTGGCCAGCAACTACGGCCGCGCCTGGAACCAGCAGTGGATGAACCAGGCCGGCGCGCTCTTCCTGGACACCAGCCAGGAGAGCGGCTTCGCCAGCGACGACAACGAGGACTACAGCGACAACCAGTTCTACCGCTGCTATTGCGACGTCTACGGGTGCGACCCCGATCCGGGGCGGGCCTCGCTCGGCGACTGCGAGAGCTACGCGGCGTACTGGAGCCCGGGCTGGGACGATCAGCCGGCGCGCCTGGCGGGAAACAGCTTCTCGACGGCCTGCGGCGACGTGGACAACGACGGCGACAACGACCTGATGACCGCGGAGATCGTCCACTGGCACATCGGGCAGAGCTCGGACCCCTCGGAGCTGCTGCTGGGCGACGGCGCGGGAGGGTTCACGCGGCCGGGCAATGACAGCAACGGGCTCGAGCGCACGTGGCCGAGCGCCTCCTGGAACGCCGGGGACCTCTTCGTGGCCTTCATGGACTTCGACCTGGACGGGTGGAAGGACATCCTCCTGGCCAGCTCGGACTACCCCGACACGCGCATGTTCCTCTGGCGGCAGACCTCCGAGGGGCAGTTCGAAGAGGTGGCGGAGACCGCCGGCGTCGCCCACCCCTGGCCCGCGGGCATGGCCATCGCCGACTTCGATCGCGACGGCGATCTGGACGTGGTCACGGGCTCCTCCATCGCCCGCTCGGGCACGCCCTGGACCACGCGCGAGCTCCATCTCTACGAGAACGGCATCGGGCCGGGCAACACGCTGCGCGTCTCGCTCCGTGGCGAGGCGGCGAACCGGCTCGGCGTCGGCGCGCGGGTGGAGCTGAGCGCGGGCGGTCTCACCCAGACCCAGGAGCTGAGCGGCGGCTACGGGACCTTCGGTCTGCACCACGACACGGCGCTGGTCTTCGGGCTGGGCGCCGCCTGCGACGTGGACGAGATCACCGTCACCTGGCCGGGCGGCGAGACCGACACCTTCGGGGCCGTACGGGCGAACTACGCCGTCACCCTCGTGCAGGGCGGCGAGGTGATCTACGAGGAGCCTCCGATTTGAGCCGCGCCCGCGGCAGGGCCCGCGCCTACGGGATCCGCCCGACGTGCAGCTCGTAGCCCAGGCGGCCCTCGCGAGCGCCCTCGACCGCGGTGGCCATGAAGCGCTCCAGGCCGCGGCGGGTGACCCAGCCGTAGCGGCTCATCAGGGCCGGGTCCTCTTCCACGCGGCGCTTGACGTAGCTGGTCGCGGGTGGGATCACCTGGGCCGTGATGTCCTGGACGGAGAGGTCCACGTAGCCCGCGTCTCGCAGCAGGCCCTGCCAGTAGGCGCTGGTCTGCTGCTCGACGCCGGAGAAGAGCTTCATCAGGCCCCGCTTCAGGCCGGTCTCCGGCCGGCTCGACGTCACGACGGCGAAGGCCACGGCGCCGCCGCTGGGCAGCTCGCGCCGAAGGGTCTCCAGGAAGCCGCGGTGGTCCGGGAAGTGCGTGATGCACTCGATGGCCATGGCGTGGGTGAAGCCGCCCGCCCGCGCGCCGCTGACGAAGCGGCAGGCGTCCTCCACGACGAAGCTCACGCGATCCGAGAGCCCCTCCGAGGCGACCAGCGCGCGCGCGAAATTCACCTGGGGCACGCAGGGGTTCACGCCCGTCACGCCCGCCAGGTCGAAGGCCCTGCACAGGTCGATGCTGGCCTGACCGAGCCCGCTGCCGGCGTCGATGAGGCGATCGCCGGGCCTCAACCTCAGCGCCTGGCCGACCAGC
This sequence comes from uncultured Enterobacterales bacterium, assembly GCA_964556105.1. GTDB lineage: Bacteria > Myxococcota_A > UBA796 > UBA796 > CAZKWG01 > CAZKWG01. Next base: position 5,859 of record CAZKWG010000015.1, read on the forward strand.
ATCGCCATCTGCCGCCCCGGCTCGACCGTGCCGAGCCCGTCGGGCCAGTAGCCATAGTTGACGTAGTGGGCCTTGTACTGGAAGACGTCGCGCAGGATCTCGTAGGTCTCGCGACAGACGTACATCCCCTCGCGCCAGAGGCGCCAGAGGCTGCCAGGCTGGAAGTAGTCCTCGTAGCGAGGCTCGGGGAGTGGTCCGCTGCCCATGGGTCCTCCGGTGAGACCCGCGCGAGCCTACCACACCGCTGAGAGGCGCGCAGCAGAGCGGGCTATTCCATGTTCTGTATTGTGAATTGTAGTTTTGCTATAGGATTATGTCTACAGGTGGATGTGGTCAAAATCTGGCTCTGACTTTGGCGCTTTCTGGATCTGGAATACAATCAAGGATATGGGTTGCCCATGAGCTGGCGACGGACCGAACAAGCCTCGCCTGGAGGATCCTGGATGTACCAGTGCCGGCATACCGTTCAGGTAGCCTCTACTGAAATTACGTCCAGAAACCCTCTGCAATCGTCAGAGTGGACAGAAGGTGTAACGGGAGTCGCGAGGGTTCTCCCACGATCCTCCTCGCGCAGGACCCATATCCACAACACGGATACGAGCCTCAAAATCGTATCTTTGGCTGCTGGAATGTCGAACGGTTCGCGGTTCTATTGAGGCGCGACGCAGACGACGTTCCAAACGGAGTTTCGGGTGGATTTCCAGGAATTTCTCAGGAAGCTTGGTGGGACCATTCGCGCTCACCGCCGCGCTATCGGCCTCACCCAGGAAGATCTCGGGGCGAAGCTGAACTGCTCGACGCAGTGGATCTCGGAGATGGAGCGCGGAAACGGCGCCCCCTCCCTTGAGCTTCTCTACAATGTCGCGGAGTTCATGGGCACGAGCATCAGCGAGCTGACGCGCGTCGTGGCCGGCGGTTCGGCCGATGACGACGCGCTCCGCGAGGTGCTGGTCTCTCTGGAGCGGCAGCCTGCGGACGTGCTCCGCGCCGCTGCGGACCTGGCGACGGCCCTCGGTCGGGCCGGTCGGGCTCAGGACGACAGCAGCAAGGGCTGATCCGGTCGTGTGGTGATCCGTGATACGGGGGAGACGTCCGGTCTCTCTGCTCTCATGGGTAGGCCATGCCAACGATCTCCGTGCGCGTGCTCGACGCCTCGAGCCGCGAACCTGTCTCCTACGCGAAGGTGCGCCTTGTTCCTCGCCGAGAGGCTGAGCCATCGCGCCCGGAGCCGCTAGAGCTGCGCCTCGTCGACGAGGAGCGCGCGGTCTACCTTGGAGAGGCGTCGGCAGGGCGCTACTTCCTGGTCATCGACGCCGCCGGCTTCGCCATGGAGCGGCGGGCGGTGACGCTCGGCTCGGCCGCGTCAGCGTCTCTGGTCCTGCTGGGTCGCGCGGGGCAGGAATTCTACTACCGTGGCCCGGTGCGGGTCCCCTTCGACCACGACCCGGACCGACTCGGCGTGTTCTTCTGGGCAGGCGCCGACGTAGCGGCTGTGGTGGAGCGCGCCGACGCGGCCGGGTGGGTCGCCGAGCTGGACGCTGGCTTCGTCGAGACGGGCTGGCTGGTTCTGCGCCGCGCAGGCTCGGGCGCGGACGGCGGGCGGGTCGGCGACGTCCTCCGCGCGTTGCCCGGCGTCGGCGCGGTGGGGCCGGTGGTGATCAAGGAGGGAGCGCGCGCGGCGCTCCTGGTGCGGCGCGTGCTGGTCCGCTTCGCCCTCGGCGTCGCCCGCGAGCAGATGCTGGCGATCGCCGGGGAGCTGGGCCTGACCTACGAGCGTGACGTCCTGTACGCTCCCAGGACCCTGGTCTTTCGAGCGCCCTCGGACGGGGAGGTCCTCTCGCCCATCCGCCTCTGCGAGCGCCTGCGGGCTGACCTTCGGGTGGAGATCGCCGAGACGCTCGTCGCGCAGACCCTGATCGACCACGCCGTCACGCCGACGGACCCGCTCTACCCGTTTCAGTGGGGCCACGCCTTGATCGGCCTGCCGGACGCGTGGCAGGCGCTGCGCGACCTGAACGGGGCGGGGGTCAACCCTGGCGACCCGGACGATCGCACCTTCGGCAGCGCGAGCCGCGTGGTGGGCTTTCTGGACACCAACGGGGTGCCCTCGGACACGCTGGCTCAGGCCTCGGCGCTAAATCCGGATCTGGCGGGAACGGTCAGCGACGGGAGTCCGAAGGCGGCGGGCTTCCTGGACGTCGCCACCTTCGCCTCGCACAACGGGCAGGCGGGCCTCGGTGGGCACGGCGCGCGCTGCGCGGGGGTGGGCGTGGCGCGCGCCGGTCACGACGCGTCGAGCGGCTACGGGGTCGCCGGGGCTGCGGGGAACGCCCGCTTTCTCGGCGTGCGCGTGGTGCAGAACATCGTCAACGGCAAGGTCCTGGTGGACGAGCTGCTGCTCTCGGACGCCATCGCCTGGGCGGCGGGCCTGGAGACGGGCAACCCGAGCTTCCCTCCTTTGCCGACCTCGCCCGCGGAGATCCTCAGCCTCAGCTTCGGCACGGGCAGCCCGGTGGCCTCGGACGCGCTCAACCAGGCGCTGGAGGCCGTGACGATCTACGGCCGCGGCGGTCGTGGGGTGATCGTGCTGGCCTCGGCGGGGAACGAGGGCGCGGTGATCTCGCCTGGAACGCCGATCAGCGCCCACCCGAACGTGAACACGGTCGCTGCCTCCAGCCTGGCCTCGGCCACGGAGGAGCGGGCGACGGCCTACACCAACACGGGCGAGTTCGTCTCCGTGTGCGCGCCGAGCAGCAACCCCACCACGGCGACGACCGCCCCCGCCAGGACCTTTGGGGTCATGAGCGTGGACATCGCGGCGGACGCGCGGGCCCCGGCGACCTTCGACGCGAGCACGACGATCGTGCGGGTGAACGTCTCGGGCACGCTCCAGCTGGCGTCTACGGCGGGGATCGCGGTGGGTCAGGCCATCCTGGTCGGCGACACCGCGAGCGGGGACGTCGAGGGGCGGCTGGTGAGCGCGGTGGTCGGCGACACGATCACGCCGAACAGCCTGCTCACCCGCGCGTCGGCGACGGAGGCCGTGCTGGCCGGGCCCGCGACCTGCACGCCGACCTTCGGCGGCACCTCGGCCGCCGCGCCGCTGGTCTCGGGCGTCGCCGCCCTGATGCTCAGCGCCCGCCCGACCCTGACCTGGGTGGAGGTGCGCGACCTGCTGCGCAGCACGGCGGTCAAGATCGACCCCACCAGCGCCGGCTGGACCGCGGCGAACTTCCATCCCAGCTACGGCTTCGGGCGCGTCAACGCGGCGGCCGCGGTCACGGGGGCGCGCGACGCCACCAACGGCGCCGATCTCGTCGTTCGCGAGAACCTGAGCGACGTGGGCGACGTGCCCTCGCCGGGCTGGCACCCGCTCTCCCCCGACGTGTGGGTCGAGAACGGCGATGTCGCGGCCCCGGTGGGCCTGCTCTACGCCCAGCCGCCCAACCACCAGAACCCGATTCGTGGGCAGGCCAACACGATCTTCGTGCGGGTCAAGAACCGCGGCGGCCTGAGCTCGTCGAGCGCCCGCGCCCGCGTGCTGCTCGCGCACTTCCCCGGGGTGGAGTTCATCTATCCGCAGGACTGGACGCCCGCGGATCCTGCGGACCCGGCCGATCCGCTGGCGCTGGGCACCTACCTGCTGGACGAGGTGGAGGTGCCGCCGCTCGCCGCCGGGGCCAGCACCATCCTCAAGCTGAGCTGGCCCGTGGCGCTGCTGCCTCCGGAGGAGATCACGGTGAACGCCGTGACGGTGCGCTGGCACCCCTGCCTGCTCGTGGAGGTGACGCCGCAGGACGGGCCCATCGACACGAGCGGCGCCATCGCCGTGCGGCGCAGCAACAACCTGGCGCAGCGCAACGTGGACGTCGTGGACGGATCGGGCTCTGGCGCCGCGTCGGGCGTGGTGGCGGGGAGCCGGATGGCCCCCGTGCGCAGCCTGGAGCTCACCCGCGCGGGCCTGCCACAGGGGGCGGAGGTTCACCTCACGACCCCCGACCCTGTGTGGAGAGATCGCTGGCTGGCCCTGGCGGGCGCGCCGAGCCGGCCGCAGCCTCCCGGCTGTCTGCCTGCTCTCATCCGGCCCGATGGCGTGCTCGGCGCCCTGCTGCGCGCGCTGGGCATCCTGCAGCGGCAGGCGCTGCCCGGACCCGGGGACCTGGAGGTCAGCACGCTGAACGGGCAGCCGGCGCTGCTCTGGAGAGGGGGAAACACCCTCTCGCTGCCGCTGGATCTGGCCCCTGGGGCGCGCCTGCTCGTGGCGATATCGCTCGAGATCCCGCCCGGCGGGGGCGGCGGAGCGCTGCAGGTTCGTCAGCGGCTGGCGAACGGCGAGCTCAGCGGCGGCTACACGATGCAGGGCCGCTGAGCGCCCCGGCGGGGGCTCAGGGACCCTGGATGACGCGCGGCTCGCCGCCGCTGGACCCGTGCAGCTCGAGCTCGGAGAGGAGCACCGGCGGGACCACCCAGGTCGCGGGGAGCCCACCGACCTCGCCCAGGCTGAAGCGCCCGCTGTCGGGGGCGCTGTCCAGCACGCCGACGGGAGCCCCGGGCGCGCCCGCGGCGACGATCTCGCGCAGGACACGGCGATCGACGCCGACGAAGGACAGGCCGCGCACCGCCTCGCGCCGACCGTCCGGCCAGAGGCGGTAGGCCTCGACCGGCGCGGTCAGGCCGGCCAGCGGGGCGTCCCCCGAGAACGCGATCTCCAGGTCGCCCGCCAGCGAGGGCGGCAGGATGCGGGTGACGATCAGGGCCCAGGGCTGTCCAGCCTGCCGGGCCAGGGTCAGCGCGCGGCGCTCCAGGGCGCGCATGGAGCGGGCGCGGGGCGCCTCGACGGTGACGATCCCCGGAAGGGCGGCGCGGCGGTCCATGCCCAGCGCTCTGCCGTGGCCGTTGCTCCGCGTGCGATCGGCGCGCGGGATGCGGCTCATCAGGAGATCGCGGACGACGCCGTCCTCGACCAGCGAGACCCGCTCGGCGGGGACGCCCTCGAAGTCGTAGCGGTAGGCGCCGGCCTCGTCCGGCAGCGCGGTGGGGTCGTCCACGACGCTCCAGCCCTCGGGCAGCAGGCGGCGGCCGAGGCGCGCCTGCGGGGGCTGCTCGTCGCGCTCGCCGAAGGCGTCGGGCGCGGACTCCATCGGCGGGGTGCCGCAGATCTCCGGCGGCAGGAGCTGGCGGAAGAGCTCGACGGCGGCGGCGTGCTCGAAGAGGACGGGCCCCAGGTAGTCGTCGACCGCGGGCGCCTCGCGGCGGGCGACCAGCGCGCGGCCCATGGCCTGGACCTCGGCGCTCATCTCCGCCAGCGAGGGCAGGCGATCGGGGCGTCGGGCCACCCACCAGCGTGCGTCGCGCAGGGTAGCGCCGTCGGGCAGGCGCGTGCTGGCCTGGACCACGACCACCGTAAACCCGGTGGGGAGCCAGGCGCGCGTCCCCTCGGTGCTGATGAGCAGGCGCGTGCCCTGCCAGTCGCGGGCCACGGCGGTGGCCTCTTCGATCTCGGGAAAGGTGGCCAGCGCCTCCGACAGGCCGCGCGCCCAGGCGTCCACGGCGACGGGGTCCGCGCTCGGGCGGGCGAGCGGCTCGGTCAGGAGCGGCTCGATGGGCGAGAAGTCGGCGGGGCGCGGCTTGTCCTGCCCCTGGCGCCCCGCGACCTTGGCGGTGTACGCCTCGGTGGCGCCCTTGTAGGCCTCGTCCAGGGCCAGCCAGACCTCGCGCTGCAGCGCGATGGGCACGTCGTCCAGCGGCAGCCCGCGGTTCATCACGCCGGTGCGCCCGCCGAAGCCGCCCTCGAAGTTGCTGCTGTCCTGTGTGTAATCACCCACCCGAACCTCCGCGCGCAGGCTGCGGTAGGGCGCGTGATCAGCCTCGATCAAGGCGCCGAAGGTGGCGCGCGCGGTCGCGACGTCACCGTCCAGCACCTCGGTCTGAATCCAGTAGGGGCTCCTCTGGTTGGGCAGGGTCAGGCCGCCCAGGGCGCGCGCGATCTCGGCGTCCAGGGCCGGTTGAAGGACCCCGGCGTCCTGCGCGCGGGCAGGCACGGCGAGGGCCAGCGACACGAGGAGGAGGTGGAGAAGGCGGGCCCTCACGAGGGGTCTCCCGCGCGCACCCCGGGGGGAGCGAGCAGCGGCGGTCGGTCGTTCTCCTTCTCTTTGCGCTGCACCTCCACCTCCGAGAGCAGCAGGTCGGGGGCCGCGGCCGAGACGGGCACCCAGCCGCTCTCCGCGCCGCAGACGCCGTTGAAGACCTCGACCTGGTCGCTGGCGGCGAGGATGCGGTCGAAGGCGACCAGCGGCGTGCCGATGAGATCGACGCCGCGCACCAGCTCGTCGGGACGCCCGTCGGGGAAGACGCGCCAGACGACCACCGGGGAGACCTGAAAGGCGTTCGGCGTGCTTCGACCGGTGAACGTGAAGCCGCCGGAGATGTCGTCGAAGATGAGGCCGAAGGGCTTGTCCTGGCGCCGCACCTCCTCGACCAGGCGCTGGCGCAGGACGGCGTAGGGCAGGGTCTGGCTGGAGCGCACCAGCAGGTTGCCCTGGCGGGCGACGACGGCGTTCCCGGGCTGGCGGCGGCCGTGGCCGTTGCTCTGCAGGAAGCCCTCGATGGGGCTGCGGGAGAGCAGGAAGGAGCGGAGGATCCCGTTCTCCACCGCGACGACGGGCTGACTGGGCACGCCCTCGTCGTCATAGGGATAGGCGCCGGAGAGGTCGGTGTCGCCCAGGCGGGTCACGGTGGGGTCATCAACCACCGAGAGGAAGGTGGGGAAGATGCGCTGCCCGACCTTGTCGGCCAGGGTCTGCCCTTCATCCTCGTCTTTCTGGCGCTGACCCTCCAGCCGGTGGCCGAGGATCTCGTGGAAGAAGACGGCGGCGGCGCGACCGCGCAGGATGGCGGGGCCGACGAAGGGCTCGACCAGGGGCGCCCGCCGCAGCGCGGAGACCTGGGCGGCGACCCCGCGGGCCAGGGCCTCGAGGGCCTCGTCGTCCGGCAGCCGGTCGGCTGAGCTGACCTCGACGTAGTCATAGACCTGCAGCTGCATCCCGTCCTCAGCGACGGTGGCGGCCCAGGCGGCGACGCGGAAGCGCAGGTGCCCGTAGCGCAGGCGGGTGCCCTCGCTGCTCACGAAGGTCTCGATCTCCTCCTCGGCGTCCAAGGTGATGTTCGAGTCGTAGACGTCCGGGTACTCCAGGAAGACGGCCGAGGCGGCGCGCAGGCGGGCGCGCCAGAGCTCGGCGTCCAAGGCCAGCTCTGGAGAGGCGCGCAGATCGCGCACCGGGGCCGCCGCGGACCAGTCCGGGCTGCTGTCCTCGCGCGCCACCTTGATGTCGGTGTTGGTGCGCACGCGAAGCAGGCGACGGACGGCGGCGCGGTAGGCGTCGTCGGCGCTCCGCCAGAGGGCTTTGCGGATGGCGAGGGGGGATCCGTCCTGGAAGGGCAGCTCGAGCTCGGCGCGCGGCTCCTCGGAGAACCAGCCGGCGTCGCGGATCTTGTGGGTGTGGTCCAGCGCTGGTGTGCCCACGCGCAGGTCCAGATCGCCCAGGCGGACGCGGCTCCAGCTCGGTGGGCTGGCCGCCCCGTGCGTGGCCTGGATCGAGAGGCTCTCCCGGTCTACGACGTCGATGGCCATCCAGTGAGGCCGCTCGACCTCGTCCTGGAGCTCGGCCCAGAGGCGATCGAGCTCGCTCCCGAGCAGGTCCACGAAGGCGTCGCCCGTGGGCGGGGCGGAGGGCGCCGGGGGTGCCGCGGCCGCTGTGAGCAGGAGCAGGCTGGCCAGCACGAGCCAGCGCGGCGCGGACGCGAGCAAGAGACCTCCGCTGATGAGTCGAGACCATAGCTCAGGACAGCGACCTGGGCGAGCGGTTCCGGCGGACGGGAGCGCGTTGGCACGAAGCGGGCTAGGATAGGGCGCATGTACGCGAAGATCGCCGCTCTGCTCCAGATCCTGGCCTGTGACGGCGGGCCGGAGGTCGCCCCGCCGGCCCCGCCCCTGCCGACGTTGGCGGTGGTCGTGCCGTTGAGCGGCGAGGCGGCGACGCGGGGGCAGGTCGCGGTGAGCGCGGCGCGCGCGGCGGCGGGCGAGCGGTACGCCGTGCTGGAGGTAGACGATCGCGGGCCGGAGCTCGTGGCCGGGTTGGCGGCGCGCCCGGAGGTGGTCGCGGTGCTGGCGCACCTGAGCGCGGCGGAGGTGGATCGCAGCGCGGCGGCCTGGCTGGCCACGGATCTGCCGGTGCTGACCCTGGCGGCAGGCGTCGAGGAGCGGCTGCCGCGCGCGGCGCCGACCGAGGCGGAGCTGGGTCGCTGCGCCGTGGCGCTGATCGGCGGACGGCGGGTCGCGCTGGTGCACGACGGCTCGGCGCAGGCGATGGCGATGGTGGGCGCGCTGCAGGAGCCGCTGGGCGCCCGCGTCTCCACGCTCCTGGCGCTCGATCCCGGCGACCTCGCCACGGATCTCGGCCGCCTGCGCGCCGGGCGCTTCGACGAGATCGTCTACGTGGGGTCGCCCACCCTGGGCGGCGATCTCCTGCGCGCCCTGCGCGGCAGCAAGGTCTCCCTCCCCTTCCTGGCCGTCTCCGGCTCGCCGCAGGAGGTGTTCGCGACGGCGGGGCCCGTCACCGGGGTCGCGCGCGTGGTGACCGGCGATCGTGCCCCTTTTTTCCACGACGCCCTGGAGCGGCTCACCGCGCAGACCAGCGGCCCGCCCTCCGGGGTGGCGCGCAACGCCCATGACGCCGCGGCGGTGCTGGTCGCGGCGATCGACGCCGTCCCGCGCCTGGACTCCGGCCTCCCCGAGCGCGCGGCGGTGCGCGCGGCCTTCGAGCAGGTCATCGGCGTGGGCGTAGGAGGGCCGCTCGCGCTCGTGGAGGGCAAGCCGCAGCCCGTGCAGTGCACCGCCTACGCCAGCCCCGAGGGAGCGCTGACGGTCTACGGCGCAGCCCAGATCGGCGCCGATGGAGCGCCTGCCAGGCTGGCCTTGACGACGGAGAGGCGCTGACCCGAGCGGTCAGTAATCCTCTTCCTGCTCTTCCTTCTCGAAGAAGTCGTCGATGTCGTCTTCTTTGTCGTCTTCGAGATCGGCCCACTCGATCTCGCAGATCTTCTCGATGAGCGAGGTGAGGTCCTCTCCCGAGAAGTCGAATTCGTCCTCTGCGGAGAGGTGCTCTTCGAGCACCTCGAGCAGCGAGCCTTCGAGCTCGCCGGACGCCTCGAGCCGCGAGATGACCTCGTCAGCCTTTTCGTACTCGACCTCGTCCGCGATCGCCTCGATCGTACGCACGATCGAGAGCGCGATGCTCTCGGTGTCCGAGGTGTCCGTAAGCTCAGAGATGAAATCATCCAGCCGCTCGACGAGCAGCTCGCGCATCTCCTGCGGGAGCTCCACCATGAAGGCCTCCAGGGGTCAGCCGATTCCCGGAGGTACGCATAGCGGAAGTCTGCGCTGCGATCAAGCATAGAGTGAGCGCTGCGCGATCCTCCTTCGCAGAATAGGGGTCAGCATGCCTTCTGACGCCCTCCTCCGCGCGCTCCCGAAGACCGATCTTCACGTGCATCTCGACGGGTCGTTGCGCGTCGAGACCCTCATCGGGTTGGCGCGCCGCCTCGGCGTGGCGCTGCCGTCGGGGACGCCCGAGGGGATGGACGCGCTGGTGTTCAAGCCGCATTATGCCGATCTGCGCGAGTATCTTCAGGGCTTCGCCTACACCTGCGCCGTGATGCAGGACGCGGACGCGCTCGAGCAGATCGCCTATGAGCTGGCCCTGGACAACATCGCCGAGGGGGTCTGCTACGTCGAGGTGCGCTTCGCGCCGCAGCTCCACATGCACCAGGGGCTGGATTTTGACGCGGTGCTGCTGGCGGTGGACCGCGGGCTCGCGCGCGCGCGGCGCGAGCACGAGGCGGGGCCGGAGGTGGCGCGGGGCGCGCCGCCGTTCCGGTACGGGATCATCGTATGCGCGCTGCGACACTTCGACGCCAACTTCTCGAGCTGGTACGCGCAGCTCGTCAGCCTGTTCCCGCACGCGCCGAAGAAGGAGCTGTACGGGCTGGCCTCGCTCGAGCTGGCGCGGGCCGCGGTGCGCTGTCGCGATCGCTACGGGGTGCCCATCGTCGGCTTCGATCTGGCGGGCGAGGAGGCTGGCTATCCCGCGCACGATCACGCGCTGGCCTTCGCGCACGCCCACCAGAACTTCGTCAAGAAGACCGTTCATGCGGGCGAGGCCTATGGGCCGGAGAGCATCTTCGACGCCATCACCGAGCTGCACGCCGACCGCATCGGCCACGGCTACCACCTGTTCTCGTCGCAGCTCTGCGGGCCCGAGGTCGCGGACCCCGAGGGATACGTGGGCCGGCTCGCCGCCTACATCGCCGATCGTCGCATCACGGTGGAGGTGTGCATCACCTCGAACCTCCAGACGAACCCGGAGATAGGCGCGGTGGAGAACCACGCCTTCCGGCACATGCTCGGCGCGCGCCTCTCGGCCACCCTCTGCACGGACAACCGGCTGGTCTCGCACACCACCGTCACGCGCGAGCTTCAACTGGCCGTGGAGACCTTCAAGATGGATCGGTCCCAGATTCGGGACACGATCATCTATGGCTTCAAGCGTAGCTTTTATCCGGGCTCTTACCGGGAGAAGCGCGCCTACGTGCGGCAGGTGATCGACGCCTACGACCGGGTGTGGGCGTCCGAGCTCAACGCCGAGGCGCGTCCTTCTTCTTGAAGAGGCCCTCGAAGAAGCCGCTGACGCGGCCGAGCACGCTGTCGTCGGTGGTCGGCTGAGCCTCTTCGTCCTGGATTCGCCGCAGCACGCGCGAGGCCTCGGTGCTGTTCGGGTTGATCTTCAGCGCCTCGCGAATCGAGCGCTTCGCCAGGTTCAGCTCCCCCTTCTCGCGCCAGGCGCGGGCCATGAGCACGTGCAGGGTGTCGCGCTTGCGCTCCTGGGCGGCGTTGCGCTTGATGGCGTCCTCGAGCATGGCAAGGCCCTCGCGCGCGCGGGCGGGGTCCTTCTTCTGGTTTACGGAGAAGACGGTGTAGCCGTGGAAGGCGATGAACTCCAGCTCGTCGGGCGCCTTCTCCACGGCGGAGGCGAAGTGAGGCATCGCGGCGTTGGTCTGGCCGTTGTTGAAGGCCGCCATGCCGCGCTTGAAGTCGGCCTCGGCGGAGAGGTAGCGCTGGACCTGCTCCATGGCCAGCTCGTCCTCGGTCTTCTGGCCGTGGATGACGCGATCGATGTAGGCCTTGCGCTTCGCCTCGTCGGCCAGCTCCTCCCAGGCGGCGCGCACGCGGTCGAAGAGCTCGGTGGCCAGCTCCTGGTCGGCGGCGGTGGCGCCGACATACCGATCGGGGTGCAGGTCGCGGGCCAGGCGCATGTAGGCGGCGCGCAGGGCCTCGGCGGGCTGGTCCCAGCCCACGCTGAGCAGCTCGAAGTGGTTCTGCGCCGCTCGGAGCTGCTCGGCCATGGCCCGGAGGCGATCGGCGGGGGACTCGGCGGCGGTGGGAGCGGCGGGCGCGGCCGGGGAGGGCGTCGCCAGGGGAGAGCGCCGCGGCAGGGCGGCCTCGTGGACCACCGGCGCGGGGCCGTCGGTGGGCGGCGGGCTGGCGGGGGACGCGGGCCTCGGGGCGGGGGGCGGCGGGCTGGCGGCGGGGGGCGGCGTCGCGGCGGGGGGCGCGGGCCTCGGGGCGGGGGGTGGGGCGATCACCGAGATGTTGGTGGGATCCTCGTCCACCCCGATGACCCCGATCTGCCAGCCCACCCACAGCGCCGCCAGCATGCTCTTCGGCTCGACGGGCGCGAAGTTGATCACGTCCTGGCCCGGTCGGCATCCATCGAGCGCGTAGAGGTAGCTGTCCAGGATGGTGCCGGTCAGCTCGGAGAAGTCGGACTCCAGCGCGACGGGCATGGCGCTCAGGATGGGCTCGAGGCGCTCGCGCAGGTCGTCTTCGTCCCGCGCGTCGCGCAGGCCCTCGAAGAGCGCGCGCCGCAGGTTGGCGGGGTTTCGGCGCGAGGGCGCGGACCCGGCCTTGAAGGTGAGGGTCGCGTTCTCGGAGCGCATGGCGTGGGTCAGGCGGCGGCCCGCCAGGACCTGATGGAGCACGTCCTCCGAGACGTCGCCGAGCTCGCGCGCGACCGCCTCGTCCTGCTCACTCTTCAGGTTGGAGCGTGTGGCGCACAGCTCGCCCGCGTCGAAGAAGAACTGCCATCGTTTCTTCTCTTCATGGACCTCCAGCACGCCGGTGGCGCGGCTGTTGATGAGGTCGATGAGCGTCTCCTCGAGGAGTCGCGCGTCATCCAGCATGCTTCTGCTCCCGAACAGGTGTGCAGATTACACGGCGGCGTGCTGGGGTGCGACCGTCGCGCGGTAGGGTAGACTGAGAGCATGGCGCGCTCCCGCTTCCCGAGCCTGTGCCTGCTGGTGTTCGCCACGATGGGCCTGCTCCTGGGCGTGGCGCGCGCGGCGCCTGTCTGGGCTCCACAGGACTTCGCCTCGGTGGCCGCTCGGGTGGTCCCCACCACCGTCTCCATCGTCACGGAGCGCACGGAGCTGCGCTCGGCCGGGCTCGAGGAGCTGGAGGCCTCGCTGGGGGAGGGCTGGAGGGCGCGCGGGGAGGCGGTGGCGACGGGCACGGGCAGCGGGGTCATCGTCCGCGCCGATGGGATCGTGCTGACCAACCAGCACGTCGTCGCGGGCGCGCTCTCCGTGACCGTCGGGCTCTCCGACCGGCGCAGCTTCCCGGCGAAGGTGCTCGGCGCGGACCCCCGCACGGACGTGGCGGTGCTGAAGATCCTGAACGACGGCCCCTTTCCGTTCGCGGCCATCGGGGACAGCGAGGCGCTGCGCGTGGGGGATCCGGTGATGACCGTCGGCCACCCGTATGACTTCGCCTTCACCGTGACGGCGGGCATCGTCAGCGCGCAGGATCGCCGCAACGTCTCGGCGGACGAGATCCAGGACTACATCCAGACCGACGCCGCCGTGAACCCCGGCGCCTCGGGGGGGCCGCTCTTCGACCGGCGCGGCGCGGTGGTGGGCATCACGACGGCGATCTACGCCTCTTCAAGGCGCGAGGGGCCGCCGCCGACCGGGCTCTCCTTCGCCATCCCCAGCGCGCTGGCCTGGCGGGTCGCGGAGGATCTGCTGGAGGGTCGGCGCCCGGCGCGCGCCTGGCTGGGTGTGCGGGTGGAGGCCTTGGACGAGCCGGCCTCAGCCCTTCAACCTGGGGTTCGCGTGGTCTCGGTGCTGGCGGGCAGCCCGGCCGAGGCCGCGGGGATCCGCGCCGGAGATACGCTGCTGGCTCTGGACGAGGAGGTGGCGCTGGACGCGGCGGAGCTCGGGTCGCTGGTCCGCAGCCGCGCCGTGGGGGACGCGATCTCCGTCCGCGTGCTGCGAGAGGGCGCCACGCTGACGCTGTCGGCGCGGCTGGTGGACGTGGAAGCTGGGGGCCCCGCGAGGGACGGCCCGTCCTCTGCGGGCTGGGCGGGGATGGAGCTGCGCGCGGTGGAGCCCTCTCAGGGCGCGCCCGCCGGGCTGCTGGTGGAGCGGGTGGAGGCGGGCTCGCCGGCGGCGCGGGCAGGGGTGCTGCGCGGGGACCGGCTCAACGTCGCGGCCGGGCAGCCCGTCACAGATATGGAGGCCCTGCGCCGTGTCGTGGACGCTCGCCGCGTGATCACGGTGGGGCTCTGGCGACGCGATGGCGCCGTCAGCGCCGTGCTCGTCGGGCTTTGAGCGGCATAGACCCTGGCGTTCGACTTGTCCTCTGAGTTATCATACTCAGGAGGCTCGTTTTCGCATGCGCCTTCCAAGCGTCGCGTTCTTCCTGTGGTCTTGCACGCCCGAAAAAGACCCTCCTGTGGGTACGGAGACGGGCGCGCTGGACACGGCCGAGGAGAGCGACTGCCCCATTCTCGAGGTCCAACCCTCCCCGATCACCCTGCAGGGGCGAATCGGCGACACGACCGTCTCGGGGTTCAGCCTGACCAACGCCTGCAAAGGCGTGGGCGATCTGACGATCTCCGGCGTTCGTCTCGTGGGCGGCGGGGCCTCGCTCAGCCTGTTGACCCCGGCGCTTCCCGTGGTGCTGGCCCCTGGGTCGGCCACAGGGTCCTATGTCGCGTTCGTCCCGCGCGACTACGCGCCGGTCGAGGCCGAGCTGATCATCGAGAGCGACGATCCTGCGACGCCCACGTTCTCCCTGCCCATCGCCGGGAGCGTGTCCCCGGACCAGGACGGGGACGGCTACCCCGCGAAGGCGGTGGGGGGGCAGGACTGCGACGACTTCAACCCGGGCGTCAACCCGGGGGCCGCCGAGATCTGGTACGACGGCGTGGACCAGAATTGTGACGGGGAGAGCGACTACGATCAGGATGGGGACGGCTTCCGCGCGCCTGTGGACGGCGGACAGGACTGCGATGACCTGGCCGCGGACGTCTACCCGGGCGCTGACGAGGTCTGGTACGACGGCGTGGACCAGAACTGCGACGGCGCCGACGACTACGACCGGGACGGGGATGGTCTGGACGGCGGCCCGGACGGCGTGGACTGCGATGACACGGATCCTGAGCTTGGCCTTGGTGAAGAGGAGATCTGGTACGACGGTTTCGATGGGGACTGCGACGGCTGGGACGACTTCGACGCCGATCGCGACGGCTACGCGAGCGCGCTCTACGGCGGCGACGACTGCGACGACGCGGACGCGGCCTACAGCCCGGGCGTCGAGGAGATCTGGTACGACGGCGTAGACCAGGACTGCGATGGCGGGGACGACTTCGACGCGGACGGCGACGGCGCGACCAGCCAGGACTGGGGCGGCGATGACTGCGACGACACCGACGCCGAGATCGCGCCGGGCGCCGACGAGGCGCTGGATCTGAGCGACGACGACTGCGACGGCTTCGTAGACGAAGACTACGTGGTCGAGGGCGACATCCTGCTGTCCGAGCTGATGGTGAACCCGCGCTCGGTCGCCGACCCCTCCGGGGAGTACATCGAGCTGTACAACGCCGCGGCGAACGCCATCGATCTGTACGGCTGGACGCTCACGGACCTGGACGGCG
Organism: uncultured Enterobacterales bacterium; assembly: GCA_964556105.1. Lineage (GTDB taxonomy): Bacteria > Myxococcota_A > UBA796 > UBA796 > CAZKWG01 > CAZKWG01. The sequence continues at coordinate 20,912 of CAZKWG010000015.1, forward strand.
AGAGCGTGACCATCGACGAGCACCTGGTGCTGGACGCGGGCGCCTACGCCGTGCTGGGCACGAACGCCGAAGAGGCGACCAACGGCGGCGTGCGCGTGGACTACGTCTACAGCGCCGACCTGAAGCTGAACAACGGCGCGGACGAGGTGATCACGCTGGCCCTGGACGGCGGTCTCATCAACGAGGTGAGCTACGACACGGGCTGGCCCATCGACGCCGGCGCGGCCCTGGGCTTGGACCCCTCGCGCCTGGATCTGGGCTCCTCGGGCTCGGTCGACGCCTGGTGCGCGCAGACCAGCGTGCTCCCCATGGGCGATCTCGGCACGCCGGGGGTGGAGAACGATCTCTGCCCCAACTTCGATCACGACGAGGACGGGTACACGGGCGAGGACGGGGACTGCGATGACGCGGACCCGGAGGTGAGCCCGGGCGCGGCCGACGACTGGTACGACGGGGTGGACAGCGACTGCTCGGGCGGCAGCGACTACGACGCGGACCTGGACGGCGCAGACAGCGACGCCTGGGGCGGCGAGGACTGCGACGACGCCGACCCGGACGTCGGCCCGGAGGCTGCCGAGGTCTGGTATGACGGCGTGGACAGCGACTGCGCCGACGACAGCGACTTCGATCGGGACGGAGACGGCGTAGACAGCGACGCCTGGGGCGGGGACGACTGCGACGACCGCGACGACGACGTCTGGCCGGGGGCGGACGAGATCTGGTACGACGGGGTGGACAGCGACTGCTCGGGCGGCAGCGACTACGACGCCGACGCCGACGGCTATGAGCTCCTCGAGGCCGGCGGCGACGACTGCGATGACACCGACCCCGACCTGAGCCCGGGCGCTGAGGAGCGCTGGGACGGGCGAGACAGCGACTGCGATGGCGTCGGCGATGACGCCGTGGTCAGCGCCGTGGCGGCCTGGGCGGTGGACGGGGAAGCCGGCGACGCGCTCGGCTATCCGCAGGGTCTGGGCGTCGGGGACATCGACGGCGATGGCGTGGCGGATCTCGCGCTGGCCAGCGCGCTCGCGGGCGGTGAGGCCGGTGGCGCCTGGCTCCTCTCCGGCGCCGACGCCGCGGACTGGGACGGGCCGGTCTCCGATGGGGCGATCACCAGCGTCGCGGGCGGGGTGGCCGGCAACCGCCTCGGATCCCTGGGGCCGGTCCTCGGCGACCTCGACGGAGACGGGATCGCCGACCTCCTCCTGGCGGGCTCGGACACGGCGGGCGGCGCGGCAGGCTGCGTCTGGCTGGGCGGCGACCTGACCGGCGAGCACGACAGCAGCGACGCCTGGGCGACCTTGTACGGCGCGGATGACGACGAGATCCGCGCGCTCTCCCACCTCGATCTGGACGGCAGCGGCGTGGCCGACGTGGTCTGGGCGGACATGGGCTACAGCACGGAGCGCGGGCGCGTGTACACGCTGCTGGACGAGGCGCTGGCGGGCGGTGGCGTGCTCTCGATGGCGACAGCCTACGAGGCGCGGGTCCGCGGCACGAGCAACTACGACTACGTCGGCAGCAGCCTCGGGGGCGGCGACGTGGACGGCGACGGCACGGACGACCTGCTGCTGGGCGCGTACGGCATCGGCTCAGGCGAGGCGGGCGCGCTCTACGGCTACCTGGGCGGCAGCGCGCTGACGGGCGCCCTGGACGCGGGCTCCGGCGCGGCGTTCACCCTCACCGGGGTGGGCAGCGCCGATCGGGTGGGCGAGGCCCCGGCGGCGGTGGGCGATCTGGACGGCGACGGCAGCCTGGATCTCGCCGTCCCGGCGGTCGGGTCGGGCGAGGTGCTGGTCTTCTTCGACGCCAGCACGCTGAGCGGCACCGTTCGCACCAGCGCCGCCGACGCCGTGCTGAGCGGCGGCGAGGCCGATCTCTTCGGCGCGTCGATCGCCGTGGCCGATCTGAGCGGCGATGGCGTCAGCGAGCTGACGGTCGGCGCGCCGGACACGCGCACGCCGGGCGCCGGCGCGCAGCCGGGCGAGGCCTTCGTCTTCCGCGTCAGCGGGAGCGGCAGCTACGGGGCCATCGACGCCAGCGCGCGCCTCGAGGGCGAGGAGGGCGGCGACGCCTTCGGCGGCACGCTGCTGGGCGGGCTCGACCTGGACGGCGACGGCCGCGGGGACCTGATCCTGGCGGCCTGGGGCCAGGACGGGGGCGGGGCAGACAGCGGGCGCACCTACGGCGTGCTGATGCCCTGAGTGGAGTTCTTCACCACTTGTAAAAGCCCTGGCCAGACTTCTGGCCCAGCTTGCCCTCGCTGACCATCTGCCGCATCAGCGCCGGCGGCTCGAAGGCGGGGTTGCCCAGCGTGCGCGCCAGGTACTCGCCGATCGCCAGGCGCACGTCCAGCCCGACCAGGTCGGTGAGGCGCAGCGGGCCCATGGGGTGGCGGTAGCCGAGCTCCATCGCCTTGTCGATGTCGGCGGCGCTGGCCACGCCCTCCTCCACCATGCGGATGGCCTCCATCCCCAGGCAGAGCCCGAGCCGGCTGGTGGCGAAGCCCGGGCTGTCCTTGACCAGGATGGTCTCTTTGCCGATCCGCGCCCCGAAGCTCTGAATCTCGTCGATCACACCCTGGCTGGTCTGGGGCGTGTAGATCAGCTCGAGCAGCTTCATGATGTGGACGGGGTTGAAGAAGTGCGTGCCGATGACGCGGCTCGGGTCGTCGAGCGCGGCGCCGATCTCGCTCACCGAGAGGCTCGACGTGTTGGTCGCGAAGATCGCCCCCGGCGCCACGCTGCCCTGCACCGCGCGGAAGAGCCCCTGCTTGAGGGCCATGCGCTCGGGGATGGCCTCGATGACCAGCTCCGCGCCCGCCGCCGCGCTCGCCCCGCCGTCCTCGCCCATGGACACGCCGCTGAGGCGGCCCAGGGTGGCGTCGCGATCCTCCGCGGAGACCTTCCCTTTCTCGACGCCGCTGTCCAGGTTCTTCTTCACCCGCGCCAGCCCGGCGGCCACCAGGCCCTCGTTCATGTCCGAGAGCACGACGGTGTAGCCGGCGGCGGCGCAGACCTGCGCGATGCCGTGGCCCATGGTCCCGGCGCCGAAGATCACGATCCGCTCAAAGGGCATCGCCCACCTCCACGATCAGGCTGAGTCCCTGGCCGACGCCCACGCAGAGGCTGGCCAGCCCGTAGCGCCCACCCCGCGCCCGCAGCGCGTGGATGAGCGTGGTGAGGATGCGCGCCCCCGAGCAGCCCAGCGGGTGGCCGATGGCGATGGCGCCCCCGTTCACGTTGACCCGCTCCAGGTCCAGCCCCAGGCCGCGCACGACCGCGAGGCTCTGGGCGGCGAAGGCCTCGTTCAGCTCGACGAGGTCCAGATCGCTCGCGCGGAGTCCCGCCTTCGCCAGCGCCTTCTCCGTCGCGGGCACAGGGCCGATGCCCATCACCCGCGGGTCCACGCCGGCCGACGCGCTGGCGACGACGCGCGCCAGCGGCTTGAGGCCGAGGGCCTGAGCGCGCTCGCGCGAGCAGAGCAGCAGGGCCGCGGCCCCGTCGTTCAGCGTGGAGCTGTTTCCGGCGGTGACGCTGCCCCCGGCGCGAAAGGCGGGCTTCAGCTTCGCGAGCGCGGCCAGGCTGCTGTCGGCCCGCGGCCCCTCGTCCTGGCTCACGACCGTCGCGGCGCCCTTGGGGCCGGGGATCTCCACGGGCACGATCTCCCGGTCGAAGGCGCCGGACTGCTGGGCGGCGATCGCGCGCTGGTGGCTCCGCAGGGCGAAGGCGTCCTGGTCCTCGCGCGAGAGGGTGTAGCGCTCGACCAGGTTCTCGGCGGTCTCGCCCATGGCCTCCAGCGGGAAGAGGGCCTCCATCTTCGGGTTCGGGAAGCGCCAGCCCAGCGAGGTGTCGTAGAGCGTGATGTTCCCGGACTTCGGCGCCACCGTCCCCCGCGGCTGCACGTAGGGCGCGCGCGACATGCTCTCCACGCCGCCCGCCAGCATCATCGCGGCGTCTCCGCAGCGGATCGCCCGCGCCGCCTGAATCACGGCCTCGAGCCCGGACGCGCAGAGCCGGTTCACCGTCGCCGCGGGCACGGTCTGGGGCAGCCCCGCCAGCAGGGTCGCCATGCGCGCCACGTTGCGGTTGTCCTCGCCCGCCTGATTGGCGCAGCCCAGGATGACCTCGTCCACGCTGGCCGGGTCGATGCCCGCCCGCTCCGTCACGGCGCGGAGGATCCCCGCCGCCAGATCGTCCGGCCGCACGGTGGACAGTCCACCTTGAAAGCGGCCAACAGGCGTACGAAGCGCCTCGACGACAACCACGTCGGACATCTCACACCTTCGCGTCCCGGTCAGGGGTGGGTCAGTAGGAGGCCGCCCCGGCGCCCGGGTTCTCGCGCCCGTCGATGGCGGCGAGCGCGGCCACCGCGGCGGCGGCGGCCTGGTTGATCTCCTCCTCGGAGCCGCCCAGGTAGACGCGACCGAAGGCGCCGAAGGAGAGGATCTCCAGAACGTTGATGTTCGCCGCCTTCTCCGCCTCGTTGGTGGCGATGAGGGCGTAGCCCGCCGGGTGGACCTCCAGCACGTAGAGGGTGTCCCCCTGGTTCAGGAAGTTGCCATGGCGCATGCGGTTGACGATCTGGGCCTGGTGGCCGTCGATGCCGTTGATGATCTGCGCGCTGACCACCCGCGGCTTGAGCCGATCCTGCTCGCTCAGCTCGAGCGCGCGCAGGACCTCCTCGCCCGCTGCCCGCACCTGCCCCTGGTCGAAGTGGTGCAGCTCGAGCACCCCGAACTCGCGCTCGACGACCTGCATGCCCGTGGTGCAGGAGGTCCGCTTCAGCGCGATGTCCGTGACCAGGTTGATGTCCATCCCCGGCGCCACCTCGATGAAGAGCGAGGCCTGACCTTCGAGCGGCAGGTAGCCGCGCGCGATCGTCCCGAGGAAGGACGCGGTCTGGGACTGGAGGATGTCGATGTAGGTGAAGCAGCGTAGATCGATGGCCATACCGGGAGCATAATCCGAAGCCGCGCGCGCTTCCACGCCCATCCGCGCGGGCGCGGGCGTCACGGGCGCTGGTCCGTCGCGCTCGGTTATACCGAGATCCACGTCCCACCAGGAGTCAGGATCTCATGCTTCTCGCCTTCCTCCTTGCTTGTCACGGAAAAGAGGTTGAGGTGATCGCGGAGCCGCTCGTCCTCCCGGACGATCCGGCGGCGGCGGGCGTGCCGGTCGGGATCACCACGGTGAGCGTGGAGGATCAGGTCCTGGAGATCTGGTACCCGGCCACGGACGCCAGCGCGGACGCTCCCGAAGCGGAGGTGGACTTCGACGCCTTCCTGCCGGAGTCGCTCGCGACCCTGATCCCTGAGCTGGACCTGCCCGCGCTGGGCGCCGGCGCGGCGCGCGACGCCGACCTGCGGCCCGGCGAGGCGCCCTATCCGGTGGTCCTGTTCTCGCACGGCTTCGGCGGCATGCGCGTGCAGTCGATGGACTACGCCAGCCACCTCGCCAGCCGCGGCTATGTCGTGGTCGCGCCCGACCATCCGGGCCGCATGCTGGGCGACGTCCTGCCCTGCCTGTTCTCGCCGCCGCTCGAGGGCTGCGATCTGAGCAGCATGACCGGCACCGACCCCGCCCTCGAGGATCTCGGCGTCGCGCGCGGGTGGATCGAGGACGCCAACGAGGAGGGCTTCTTCGCCGGAGCGCTGGACACGGAGCGGGTCGCCCTCTCCGGGCACTCCGCGGGGGCCAGCTCCACCGCCACGCTGGGCGATCTCTCGGAGAGCTACCAGGCGCTGCTGATGATGGCGGGGGGCGCCGCGGTCACGCGGGACGTGCCCGTGCTGATGATGGGGGGCGCTTGCGACCCCTATGCCACTGCTGAGGGGATGGTGAGCGCGGCGGCGGAGGCTCCCGACGCGGCGTCGGTGCAGATCCTCGGCGCCGGGCACCTGGCCTTCGCCGACCTCTGCGCCCTCGATCTGGGCGGTCTCGCAGAGACCTGGCTGCTCGAGCGCGACGACATCAACGAGACCTTCGTGGACGGCCTGCTGGGCCTGGCCACCGATGGCTGTCCGGGCGCCGCGCCGCAGGTGCCGGCCTGCGACAGCTTCCTTGATCTGGAGGTCTCCGCGGAGATCATCCGCGGGTACAGCACCGTGTTCTTCGACGCTGCGCTGCAGGAGCGCGGGGCTGGCGTCGAGGCGGGGTTGTACGCCGAGGTCGAGGTCGTGCCGGCGATGTGAGGGTGGGCGGCAGGAAGGCAGCCACCCCCACCGCCTCCGCAGCGCGGCAGGAAGGCAGGCACCCCCCACTGCCCCCGCAGCGCGGCAGGAAGACAGGCACCCCCCCACCGCCCCCTTCGGGGGCACCTCCCCCACGGAGGGGGGAGGGGGATCGGGGCGG
>CAZKWG010000016.1:0-17288 GCA_964556105.1 uncultured Enterobacterales bacterium
GGCGCCGCAGCAGAGCCCGCCGCCCAGCCCGAGCGCCGCGCGCAGCAGCACGCCGGCCGTCAACCGACGCCGCACGGCCGTGATCCTCGCCGCGACCTGGTCCATCGACTCCTGCTAACCGATCGTCGCCGCCAGCTCCGCCAGCAGCGTGTGCCCGCCGCGGAAGACGGGCCAGCCATCGCCCACCAGCACCGCCTCCACCTCGGGCAGCCCGGCGAGGCGCCGCACGCTGGCCACGGCCGCCGCGCGATCCACCAGCTTGGCGTCGGGGAGCATCATCAGGCTGCCGGCGCGGTGGGCGCGGACCAGGTCGCCCGTGATCAGCGTGGTCCGATCGAGGAGCAGGGCCAGCTCTCCCGGGGTCTTCGATCCGTGCATGGCCAGGACGGAGAGGCCAGGGACGACCTCGTCGCCCTCGCCCAGCCAGCGATCGCAGGCGAAGGGGAAGCTCTCCCGCTCGGCGCGCGGCCCGCTGAGGCGCGCCTGGAAGGCCAGGGCGAGGCGCTGGGCGTCGCGGGTGTGGTCGGAGTTGGTGATGACCACCTGGGACAGCCCGCCCAGGGCCTCGAGGTGCGCGCGGTCGTGGTCGGACATCGGCATGGGGTCGATGGCGATGTTGCCCTCGGGCCGCACCCAGAGGTAGCCGTTGAAGTCCACGTTGCGGGACAGGTCGAAGGCGGCCCAGCTGAACAGATCGGGGCGGTGCAGGTGCTTCATCGAGGGTGCTCCGAGTCGGCGACGGCCGTGACGCCTGCACCGTCTAGCTCATCTGCGGGGAAGCGCCAGATCGGCGAGCAGGCTCATCGCCGCCTGCTGCCCGGAGAGCATGGCCAGCGGCATGCCGCCGCCGGGGTGGACGGTGCCGCTGGCCAGGTAGAGGCCGGGGACGGCGCCGCGGTTGGCGGGGCGCTGGAAGGCGGCCCAGGGCCCGTTCGACGCGCGTCCGTAGAGGGCGCCGCGGCTGCCGGGGAAGCGCCGGGCCAGCTCGGCGGGGGTGCGGGTCCAGACCAGGCCGTCGTCGGGGTCCGAGAGTCCGGCCTCGCGCAGGCGGGCCAGGACGCGGGCCTCCAGGCGAGACCAGACCTCGGGCGGGCGCGGGCCGTCGCGCGGCTCGGGCGGGGCGTTGACCATGACGAAGACCGGCTCGTGCTCGGCCCAGCCGGCGCGGCCGTGGCAGGGCTCCTGGGCGCAGAGGTAGACCGTGGGCTGCTCGGGAGGGCGGTCGTGGTCGAAGAGGTCCACAAACTCCTGGTTGTAGTCCTCGGGGAAGAGCACGGTGTGGGAGACGCGCGCCTCGGCGCCAGTTCGGCGACGCGCGCGTAGGATGCCTGTCCAACCTGAGGTGGAGTCCGGCTCCAGCGGACCCAGAGCTGGGCGGGGCTCGGGCAGCAGCGTACCCAGCGTGTGGCGCGCCTCGGCGTTGCTGACGACGGCGTCGAAGCTCAGCTCCTCGCCGCCCTGAAGCACGAGACCGCTCACCCGCCCGTCGCGCAGCAGCAGGCGCTCCACCCGCGCGTCGTAGCGCACGCGCGCGCCCAGCTGCGTGGCCGCCCGCTCCAGCGTCCGCGCGATCTCGGCGATGCCGCCCTCTACGCCGTAGCCGCCCAGCGCCAGCTCGAGGTGGGCGATGCAGTTGAGCGCGGCGGGGGCGCGGCGCAGATCGGAGCCGTTGTAGGTGGCGTACCGCTGAAGCAGGGTGACGAGGTGCGGCTCGCGGACGCGGGCGCGGATGGCGCCGTTCATGGTGCCCAGGGGATCGATGGCGAAGAGGCCGAGCAGCTCCTTGAAGGGGCGGGCGAGCAGGGTGCCGAGGCCAGGGGCCGGGCCGCGGACGAAGGCGGGCTCGGCGGCGGCCCAGATCCGCCCCGCGTAGACCAGGAAGGCGGCCAGCTCGTCGCGGGCGCGGGCGCCGAGGGTGGTCGCGACGCTGTCCAGGGTCTGATCAACCTGGCAGTGGACGTCCAGCACGCAGCCGTCGGGGTAACGATAGCGGAAGGCGGGGATGGGCTCGCGCAGGACGAGGTGCTCCCCCAGGCGCATGTCGGCCAGGGCGAGCAGCTCGGCGAGCACGTCGGGCATGGTGAGCACGCTGGGCCCGGTGTCGACCTCGACGCCGTCCAGCAGCGCCACGCCGGCCTTCCCGCCGGGGGCATCCGCCGCCTCGAGGACGTGGACCGTCTGACCGGCCGCCGCCAGCCGGACCGCCGCCGCCAGCCCTCCCAGCCCCGCGCCGATGACCGCGATCGTCGCCATGCTCAGGCCCCCTTGAGCTGCGGCCGGGAGGGCCGGAGGAGCCGGCGCAGACGTCCCTCGCGCGGGCCCGAGAAGAGCGGCAACCAGAGGGAGTTCGGGCCCCCCAGGCGATGCACGCGCATGCGCACGAAGGGGTTGAACCAGCGCCGATCCAGGCGCCCGGGGGCGACCAGCTCGGCGATCCCGGCGCCGGCCTGCCCGGCGCAGCGCCCCTCGATGAGGAAGCGATGGTAGAAGGGCGCGCTGTCGAGGGGCGGCCGGACCTCCACCTCCACCGGCTGGCCATCCGGGTCCTGGAAGCGTACGCGACCCGGCCAGCTCAGGCCCGCCCAGCTCGACCGCGGGGCCTCCAGGGAGACCGGGCTCTCGGCGCGTCGGGCGGAGCCGTCGGCGCGGATCTCCAGCACGCGCACGCTGGTGTCCGCGCCCTGCTCGGCGCTGAGGTGGTACCAGATGAGCTCCCGCCCTGGCAGCGCCAGGCGTCCCCAGGACCAGCGCCCGATGCCGAGGGCGTGAAGCGGCCTCAGACCGACGTTGTGGTCCAGATAGGCGCGGCCCTCCAGCCCCAGGCGCAGGCCGCCGTCCAGGCGCGCGGAACCCCGGCAGCCGGCGAGGATGGGCGCCCAGTGATGGTCGGCGTCCGCGGCGCCAGGATCCTCGCCACCGAGCCGAACAGGACCCTCGACCTTGATCTTCCCCTGCAGGCGCCCGCCGCGCGGGACCTCCAGATCCAGCGCGACGTCCAGGCTGGCGCGCGATGGATCTCGGCGGAGCACGATCAAGCTGCGACCGAACAGGCCGTAGCCGGACTCGGGGCGCCAGTCGACCTCGTCCGGGGGCAGCTCCTGGAAGAGGTAGAAGGCCTCCTGCCCGCCCCGGTAGATGGAGAGCGTCAGCGAAGGACGCGCCAACGGGGGGCCCTCGATCCGACGAATCCCGGGCAGAAAGGGCAGTCCGAAGCCCCAGATCAGGACCATGCCGTCGCCGAGCTCGTTGACCAGATCCAGGTACCACCAGGCGAACCCACCAGGCCGGTGGACCGCCAGCTCGGCGGCGCGGGTGTGGGCAGAGGCGAGGGTGATCACGGGGTGGAGCTCCTTCTGCACAGGAACATAACGTTCGGGCTTGCGTCGCGCACACGGTATGTATAGTGTATGGACATGGTTCGTACAAACTTCGAACGGAGTCCCGCATGAGCACACCCGCAGACCTCCTCGTCATCGGCGCGGGCCCCGCGGGCCTCGCCCTGGCGGCAGAGAGCGCGCGCCGAGGCCTGAATGTCCAGGTGCTCGCGCCCGATCACGAGGCCCGGTGGGAGCAGTGCTGGGGCGTGTGGGAGGACGAGGTCACGACCTTGAAGCTGCCGGTCGCCCAGCGCTGGGCGGCGCCGACGGTGCGCACGCCGGCCCGCGGCGAGCGGGTGCTGGGTCGGCGCTACCTTCGGGTGGACACGGCGGCGCTTCAGCGCGCGCGCTGCGCGGCGCCGTCGAGGACGCCGGGGTGACCCTGCTCAAGGGGCGCGCGGCGGATGTGCGCCACGATCGGACTGGATCGGACGTGGAGGACACCGGGGGCCGCCTGCTGCGGGCGCGCCTCGTCATCGACGCGAGCGGACACCAGAGCCCGCACGTCGAGCGGCAGGGCCACCACGCGCCCGGCTTCCAGATGGCCTGGGGCGAGCGCATCGAGGTGCCGGATCACCCCTGGCTCCCCGGGGAGATGGTGCTGATGGACCTGACGCCGGCGGGCTCGGACGACCCGACCGAGCGCGTGGCGCCGACCTTCCTCTACGCGATGCCGGAGTCGCGCAACGTCATCTTCGTCGAGGAGACCTCGCTGGTCCGGCGCCCGCCGCTCTCCTACGAGATGCTGGAGTACCGGCTGCATGCCCGCCTGGAGCGCATGGGCATCCAGGTGGAGCGCGTGCTGGGTCGCGAGCGCTGCCGTATCGCCATGGGCGGCGGCGTGCCCCGCACCGATCAGCGCGTCGTCGGCTTCGGCGCCGCGGGGGCGATGGTCCACCCGGCCACCGGCTACCTGCTGGCCAACGCGCTGCGCTCGGCGCCCGCCCTCGCCGCGGCCCTGGTGCGGGGCCTGGAGGGCGATGACCCCACGCGCGCGGCGAAGATCGCCTGGCGCGCGCTCTGGCCGACCCAGAAGCTGCGCACCTGGGAGCTCTACCAGTTCGGCATGGACGCGATCTGTCGCCTGGACGCCGACGGGCTGGCCTCCTTTCTCGACGCGTTCTTCGCCCTCGATCAGCCGGTCTGGTCCGGCTTCCTCTCCGGCACGCTCGAGCCCGACGGCGTGCGCTCGGCGATGGCGGGCCTGTTCCGCCACGCCGAGCTCCCGCTTCGACGCTCCCTCCTGGACACGGGCACCAGCCCGGCCGTGATCTCCCTGTTCCGCTCCCTTTGGGCCGCCTGACACCTGAGGAGACTCGCCATGAAGACGCGCGTGTACGCCCAGAAACCACCCTCGAACGACCTCTCCTCCCCGAAGCCGCCCAAGGTCCAGGGCCACGATCTCACGATGGAGGCCGTCGAGCGCCTGATGGCGAAGCTCTGCACGGGCGACCGCCTGGACCGCGCCGGCGTCATGGCGACCGAGCACCTCTCCACCGGCGGGCGACGGATGCGCGCGCGGCTCGCGCTGGCGGCTGCGCGGGCGCTCGGCGTGCCGACCGGCGCGGCGATCCCCTGGGGCGCGGCGGTGGAGCTCCTTCACAACGCGACGCTCATCCATGACGACATCCAGGACGGCGATCGCATGCGGCGAGGGCAGGCCACAGTCTGGGTGCGGCACGGGTCGAACCAGGCGATCAACGCGGGCGATCTGATGCTCATGCTGCCCTGGCTGGCCGTCGCCGAGTGCCAGATCGAGGAGGCCATCCGCTACCGCCTCAGCCTGGCCCTGGCCGAGCGGGCGCAGCGCACCGTCCGCGGGCAGGTGGACGAGATGGACCTGCTGAGCGGCCGGCGGCTGGACGCGAAGACCTACACGCGCGTCATCCACGCCAAGACCGGCCACCTCCTGGCGCTCCCGGTGGAGGGCGCGGCGCTGCTCGCCGGGCACGCTCCCGAGCAGGCCCGACGGCTCGCGCTCCCCTTCGAGGAGCTCGGCGTCCTGTACCAGCTCCTGGACGACGTCATCGACCTGTATGGCGATAAAGGCCGCGAGGCGCCGGGCGCGGACCTCCGCGAGGGCAAGGCCAGCGCGCTGGTCATCGCCCACCTCGAGCTGCACCCGGAGGACCGCGAGTGGCTCGTCGGCGTCCTCCAGGCGCCGCGCGACGAGACGCAGGAGCGCGATGTCCAGGAGGCGATCCGCCGCTTCCAGGAAGGTGGCGCCCTGGCGCAGGTGCTCGCCCGCATCGACGCGCTGACCGATCGCATCCACAACGCGCCTGAGCTCTCTCTGGAGCCGGAGCTCCTCGCGGTCGCCCGCTCGAGCCTGCGCGTCGTCCTCAACCCTCTCAACACGATTCGAGCTTCACGATGAACGACCTCTCTACGCCTACTCTGCCCGCGCTCCGCGACTCCACACCTCCTGTCGTCGTCGTCGGCGCGGGCTTCGGAGGCCTCGCCGCGGCGATCCGCCTGCGCGCGATGGGATGGCCCGTCACCGTGCTGGAGGCTGGCCCTCAGGCCGGCGGTCGCGCCAGGGTCTTCCGCCAGGACGGCTTCACCTTCGACGCCGGCCCCACCGTCATGACGGCGCCCTACCTGCTCGACGAGCTGTTCCGGCTGGTCGGGCGCGACCCCCGCGACGCCCTGGAGATGCGCCCGGTCGATCCCTTCTACCGGGTCGTCTTCGACGACGAGAGCCACTTCGACTACGTCGGCGACGAAGATCGCCTGCTCTCGCAGATCCGCGCCATGAACCCGAAGGACGTGGACGGCTACCTGAAGCTCTGCGACCACGCCCGGCGCATCTTCGACATCGGCTATATGAAGCTGGCGGATCAGCCCTTCGACCGCCTCTCCGACATGCTGCGCGTCGTGCCCGACATGGTGAAGCTGGAGAGCTACCGCACGGTCTGGGGCCTGGTGAACCGCTACCTGGAGGACCCGCGCCTGCGGCAGGTCTTCTCCTTCCAGCCGCTCCTCATCGGCGGCAACCCGCTCTCCACGTCTTCTATCTATATGCTCATCCACTGGCTGGAGCGCAAGTGGGGCGTGTGGTGGCCGATGGGCGGGACGGGGGCCATCGTTCAGGCGCTCGTGAACCTGCTGGCCGATCTCGGCGTCGAGGTCCGCACCAACATGCCGGTCTCCGAGCTGGAGATCGAGCGCGGGCGCGTCGTCGCCGTGCGCACCGAGGCGGGCGAGCGCGTTCCCTGCTCCTTCGTCGTGAGCAACGCCGATCCCTCGATGGTGTACTCGAAGTGGGTCGCGCCCGAGCACCGCCCCACCCACACCGACCGGGCCATCGCCCGCAAGAAGCAGTCGATGAGCCTCTTCGTGGGCTACTTCGGCACGAAGCGCACCTACCCGGACATCGCCCACCACACCATCCTGCTCGGCCCCCGCTACGAGGGTCTGCTGGGGGACATCTTCGACCGGAAGGTGCTGGCCAAGGACTTCTCCCTCTACCTGCACGCGCCGACGCGCTCGGACGCGTCGATGGCTCCCGCCGGACATGAGGCCTTCTACGTGCTCTCTCCGGTGCCGAACCTCAAGAGCGGCATCTCCTGGGAGGAGGTCGGCCCCGCCTACTGGGACACGATCAAGCAGAGCCTGGAGAAGCGCGGCATCCACCAGCTCTCCAACAACCTGGTGACGGAGAAGACGGTCGATCCCCGCTATTTCCGCGACGATCTGCGCAGCACTCAGGGCGCGGCCTTCGGGATCGAGCCCGTGCTGACCCAGTCGGCCTACTTCCGCTACCACAACCGCTCGGAGGACGTGGACGGCCTGTACTTCGTCGGCGCGAGCACCCACCCTGGGGCCGGCGTCCCCGGCGTGCTCTGCGGCGCCAAGGTGCTGGAGAAGGTCGTCCCGCGGCCGGAGAACGCGCTGGCCCTGCCCTGGTCCACCGCGCCGCTGAGGGTCGCCTCATGAGCGCCGACGCGACCCAGCTGGCCGCGCAGGCCACGCTGGCGAAGCACGGGCGCACCTTCCGCCAGGCCCAGATCCTGCTGCCCGCCGATCGCGCCGAGGACGCGGCGGTGATCTACGCGCTCTGTCGGCTGGCCGACGACATCGCCGATGAGAGCGCGGACGCCGACGAGGCGCGGGCCGGGCTGGACCGCCTCGCGGCCGAGCTTCGGCAGGAGGTCGCGCCCTCGGACGTGGTCGAGCGCTTCCTCGCCGTCATGGCGCGGCGCGGAGGCTCCGTGGAGCCCGCGCTGGCCCTGATCGCGGCGCTGCGCGGCGATCTGGACCCGGTGCGGGTCGCCGACGACGCAGAGCTGCTGCGCTACGCCTGGGGCGTGGCGGGGACGGTGGGCCTGATGATGTCGCCGGTGCTGGGGGCGAAGGCCGCCGAGGCGCGCGGCCCGGCCGAGGATCTCGGCGTCGCCATGCAGATCACGAACATCTGTCGGGACGTGCGCGAGGACGCTCAGCGCGGTCGGGTCTATCTGCCGGCCACCCGCCTGCGCGCCGCGGGGCTGAGCCCGGAGGAGATCCTGAGCCTGCAGGCCGACCGCGCCGCCCTCTCCCAGGTGGTGCGCGAGCTGCTCGATCTGGCGGAGGTCTATTACCTCCGCGCCCGCGCTGGCTACCGCTACCTGCCCTGGCGCCCCCGCCTCGCCGTGGTCGTCGCCGGCGCGCTCTATCGACGGATCGGCCTCCGCCTCCGCCGCGTGCACGACGCCGACCCGATGGTCGGCCGCACCGTCGTCCCTCCCCTGGAGCGCCTCTGGGTCGCGATCGGGGCCCTGCTCGGGCAGCTCAGGCCAGGACTGCGCGCCTGAGGGCGCGCTGGAGCATCCAATCATGGGCTACCGAATCAAGACCGTCTCCGAGCTCACCGGGATCCCGCGCAACACCTTGCTGGCCTGGGAGCGCCGCTATGGGCTGGTCCGACCCGAGCGCCAGCCCAACGGGTATCGGGAGTACGACGAGCACGACGTCGTGATGCTGCGCGCCTTGAAGGCGAGCGTAGACGCCGGGCAATCCCCCTCGGAGGCCATCTCCCTCCTGCGCGCCCGCTCGGCCAACCAGCGCGCCACGCCGCCGCTGACGGCCGAGCTCGAGCTCGTCGAGACCACCCGCGAGGCCATCACCGAGGCCCTGGTCCGCTTCGATCGCCGCACGGCAGATCAGCGCCTGGACCGCGCCAGCGGGCTCTCTTTCGGCCGGCAGGTCCGCGAGATCATCTTCCCGGTCCTGCGCGATGTGGGCGACCGCTGGACCTCGGGCGCGATCACCGTCGCCCACGAGCACTTCGCCAGCGCGTGGTGCCGCGACCAGCTCTCGGCGATGCTCATGCAGCTCGAGAGCGGCCCCACCGACGGGCCCGTCGCGCTGTTCGCCAGCTTCCCCGGCGATCGTCACGAGCTCGGCCTGATGGGCGTCGCGGTGCTGGTGGCCCTCTCCGGCCGCCGCGTCTCCTACCTGGGCGCCGACATGCCCCTGGCCGATCTCTGCCTGGCGGCCCAGGAGCAGGTGCCGACGCTGCTCTGCGTCTCGGTGTCCATCAACCCGAGCGTGGAGGCGCTGACCAGCTTCGCCCGACATCTGCGCCGCGCGAGCCCGCCCGTGACCCGCATCGTCATCGGCGGCGGGGGCGTGGACCCGACGAAGCTGCCGCCGATCGCGGGCCTGGAGTGGTGCGCGGCGCTGGAAGAGCTGGCCTGGATCAGACCTCAGGAATAGAGCGGGAGCGATGAAGCTCCTCACGCTGCTCCTGCTGGCCTGCGCCTCCAAGGCGCCTGTCCCCACCGCCGCGCCCGCCGAGGCCGCGCCCGCTGAGGCCGCGCCCGCCGCCGCGCTGAAGGACAACCTGCTCCCGACGCCGTTTACGGCCGAGCAGCTCCGCGCCGCCATGCCCGTCGGCACCCTCATGCGCTTCCGGTTGGAGGCCGAGGGCCAGATGCCCGCCGAGCAGCGCTGGCAGGTCACCGCCGCGGACGCCGAGACCTGCACCATCGCCAGCGCCATCTACGACCTGAGCAGCGGCGCGCTGCTGGTGGACGAGGGCGCCGAGACCAGCACCTGGGCCGAGCTGCGCGACCACGCCGCCTTCCCGGCGGGCCTCACCACGCAGACCTCGGAGGAGATCGAGGTCCCCGCGGGCCGCCTCAGCGTGGCGGGCTACCACGTCCGTCAGCCCGACGGCCCGATGCGCCACTTCTGGTTCTCCCCTGCCCTGCCCGGTCCACCCGTGAAGATGAGCGTGGTGGCGCCGAACGGGACGGAGCTGATGAGCATGGCGCTCATCGAGCGAACCCCGCGCTGAGCGGCGCGGGCCTCACCAGGGCGCGGGCACGTCGACCACGGAGACGGCGATCCGCGGGCCCGGCTGACCCGGCTTTCCCGCATAGGAGTCGGGTCCCTCCGCGCCGCGCGCGCCAGCGTTCCCCGTGGCGGAGCTGCCAGGGTTGCCGCCTGGCCCACCCTGACCGGCCATCCCTCCCGGGCCTCCCTCGTTGGCGAAGGAGAGGCGCCCCAGGTAAGGCTCGGCGTCGGGGGTGATCTTCACCGAGATCGTGCCGCCCGGTCCACCGTTCCCGCCTGGGCCGCCAGGGCCGCCGACCCCTCCCCCGCCGCTGGGCGCCGTGGGCGTGCCGGATCCGCCCGTCCCGCCGACCCCGCCCTCTCCACCGACCCCGCCCATGCCGCCCGAGGCGTCGATGAGCAGCGAGCCGCCCTCCGCGTCCACGGCGAAGTACGCCTCTGTGTTGTAGGTTCGGTCATGAATCTTTACCCTGAGCACGGGCGCGCCCGTCGAGGGGTGGCGCGCCAGGGAGACGCTGACGTCGAGGTCGGAGCCCGGCGCTCCGTCCCCGCCCGCCGCGCCCGAGCCGCCCGAGCCGCCCACCAGCCCCGTCGAGCCGGTGGAGCCGGCCGGGCCCGTCAGCCCCTTGACGCCCTGACCGCCATAGTAGGACGCCTGAAATTTGCAGGCGTAGCTGGCCGTGAGCTCCGCCGTCGCCGTCTTGTCCGGGTGATCGGTCGCCACCGCGGAGAGCCTGCCCACCTTGCCCCAGGTCTCGCGCGGGTCCGAGGGCAGGGTGATCGCCCCACGCTTGCCCACGACGCCCAGATCGCTCGTGATCTCGTAGGCGTCCCAGACCACGTCGCCCTTCGTGCTCAGCGCCTTCCCATCCGCGAGCGTCGCCACCATCTCCACGCCGAGCTGCGTGCCAGGGCAGGCCTGCCAGCTCGGCGCGTCGAAGGCGATAGAGCTTACATCCTTCTTTTTCAGGCCGGTCTTGATGAGGCCGGCGTAGGCCTGGCTGGAGAGGGCCGCGACGAGGGCCAGGAGCAGGGACGCGCGCATGGAGGCTCCAAAGAAGGCGAGGAAGAACACAGAGAGCGGCCGGTCGTGACGCCGCCGTGCGCTCAATCCTGCACATATCCGAGCGCTCGAAGTTTCTCGACCACCGCCGGATCCATGTCGCCGCTCTCCGGCTGCAGGAGCTTGCCCCGTGTCTCGTCGCGCACGCGCTCGCGGGCCGTCACCAGCAGCTCGGGGAGCTTCGCCGAGACCTCCACCTGCTCGGCGGGATCGGTCGTGATGTCGTAGAGCCGCTCCTGACCGGAGACCGGGTCGAGGTGGTACTTCACGCCGCCGCTTCGGTAGCCGTAGAGCAGCCCCTCGGACAGCGCGATGCCGCGGCGACCGAGGAGCAGGCTGCTGATCCCCTTCTCCCAGGCGCCCTCGGCCAGCGCCATCAAGGGGAAGCCCTCCGAGCTCGGCAGCGTCTCCGTCTTCGTGATGTCCGTGACCGTGGTGGCGATGTCCATCAGCCGCACCTGCCAGGGCACCCGCTTCCGCGTGATCTTCGAGGCGTCCGCCGGCACCACGATCAGCGGCACGCGCAGCGCCCCCTCCCAGATGCCGTGGTGGTTGAAGAAGGTCTCGTGCTCGCCCAGCATCTCGCCGTGGTCGGCCGTCAGCACGATCGCGACGGGGCGCGCGAGCGCGAGCGCGTCCAGGCCGCTCAGGAAGACCCCGAGCTGCTGATCGGCGTACGCCACCTCCTCGGCGTAGAGGCGCTTCAGCTTCGCCGTCTCGTCCGCGCTGTAGGTGTAGCCTGGCTCCTTCTCCAGGATCACGCGGTGGTCCAGCGAGGGCGCGCCGGGCAGGCCGTTGTCCTCGAAGCCGGGCATGCCGTGCGGCTGGTACGGCGAGTGCGGCTCGAAGGTGTGGACCCAGAGGAAGAAGGGCTTCTCCCGGTTCTGCTTCACCCACCCCAGCGCGCGACCATAGGTCTCGGGAGCCCCCCGCTCGTAGAGGGAGGCCAGCGCCGTGGGATCCCCGAGGCGCATCCAGGCGCGCAGGGCGAGCTGCACGAGGCGGATGCGCGCCCCGCCGCGGACCAGCGGCAGGAAGTCGTCGTCGTAGATCTCGAAGCCCTGGTCCAGGCCGGTGCGGGCGTCCACGGCGAAGGCGGAGACGAAGGCGGCCGTGGCGTAGCCCTCCTCGCCGAGCCGCTCGGCCAGCGTGGTGTTGCCGTTGCGCAGCGTGTCCCCGTTGCTCAGCACGCCCGCGCGGAAGGGGTGGCGCCCGGTCATCATCGCGGCGTGGGCCGGCGCGGTCTCGGGGAAGGGGGTGACGGCGTCCTCGAAGAGCACACCCTTCGCGGCGAGCGCGTCGAAGACCGGCGTCTGAACAGGCGACTCGCCATAGACAGAGATGTGGTCCCGGCGCAGGGTGTCCACCGTGATCAGGATCACGCTCGGGGCGGTCGAGGTCGCCTGCGGTCCGCCGAAGGAGCGCAGCGAGAGCGCCGCGGCCGTGACCGTGGCGATGAAGATCGCCATGCCGAAGCTCAGGCCGGTCCACCCCAGCTTGTACTCCTCCCCCACCTCCTCGCGGCGCAACCAGTAGCCCGCGTTGTACCAGACCACGCCCGCCAGGCCGATCGGCGCCAGGGCGAAGGCGATCGCCGCGGCCAGCCGCTCCTGGTCGTAGAGGTTCTTTGCGGCGAACCCGAGGAAGAACAGCCCGAGCAGAAAGGCCGTGGCCGACATCACGAAGGCGAGGTGGAAGCTGGGCGGCCGATCCCACCAGCGCCGCTCGGCCAGCGCCCCTACCCCGAGCCCGACGAAGGCGCCGAGCACCGCGTTGAGGCCGATATCGGCCAGACCCAGGGTGAGCGCCTCTGAGAAGCTCAGGTCCAACGCCAGCCTGGCCGAGATCTGCACCACCTCGAAGGCGCCGGCGATGGCGCCCATGCCTGCCGCGAAGCGCGCGCCGCGCCGGATCACGCTCATTCGATGTACCCCAGGGCCCGCAGGGCCTCCTCCGTCACGGCGTCGCGCTCCGGGCTGCTGGCCGCCGTCCCCTCGCCCAGCGCCGCGTCCAGCACGGTGCGCAGGTCCGAGAGCGGCGGGTCAGAGGAGACAGGAGCCAGCTCCCCCGGATCCGCGACCAGATCGTAGAGGACGTAATCCGCTGCCTCCCCCGCGGCCCGAGGGGCGAGGCGAAGCAGCTTGTGGGTGCCCGCGCGCAGCGCGTGATCGATGGGGGGCGCGTCCACGAAGCGCGCCCCGACCGTGGTGGCGAGCACGGGCGCCTCGCGGCAGGGCTGACCGGCCAGCTCCCGGGAGCGGTCCCGGCCCTGGCGCGTCCGGTCGTCCTGGAGCCCGAGCAGCCCGAGGATCGTCGGCGTGATGTCCTCGTTGGAGACCTGGCAGGGCACGACCAGGCCAGGCTTTACGCCGGGTCCGCGGAACACCAGCGGCACCCGCAGCGACGGGTCGAAGAGGTCGTCCCCGTGATCGAAGAGGGTCCCGTGCTCTGTCAGGCTCTCGCCGTGGTCTGCGGTGGCGACGATGATCGTGCGCTCCAGCAGGTCGTGCGCCCGCAGGCGCTCCGTGAGCTGGCCGAGCAGCGCGTCCACATGGCGGATCTCCGCCTCATACGCGCCGACCAGCCAGTCGGTGGACGTCACGGCCCGATGGCGGGGCGGCCAGTAGGGCGGCAGGTCCAGGGCCTCGCCCTCGGTGGGCGGGTCGAAGGGGTGGTCCGGGGCCTCATAGGGGCCATGCGCGTCGAAGAGGTGAATCCACAGGAAGAAGGGCCGGTCTGCGTGGGCGTCCAGCCAGGGCAGGGCGCGGGCCATCACCTGCTGTCCCGGGCGCTCGCGCAGGGTGGCGGCGCGCAGGGTGAGCAGGTCCCAGAGCCGGACCAGGGCGAGGCGATGGAGCCCGGCGGACGCGCCGAAGTCGTCATCGTAGACGTCGAAGGGCGCCGACCAGCCGAAGCGGCTGTGCAGGGGGAAGCCGGCGACGAAGGCGGCGGTGGTCCAGCCCTCGGCGCGCAGCCGGGCGGGGAGCATCTCCGGCCGCGGGCCGAGCTCCGTGCCGTTGGTCACGACGCCCGTGCGCGTCGGCGGATCGCCGGTGAGGATCGCCAGGTGGCTCGGCTGGGTGAGCGGGGCCGTGGCGATGGCCTGATCGAAGCGCGCGCCCTCCCGCGCCCAGGCGTCGAAGGCCGGCGTGGGGTTGGTCGCCCCGTACGCGGAGAACCGGTCGGAGCGCGCGGTGTCCATGGTGATCAAAACAATATTGTTTTTCGTTTTATCTTGCGCGATCTCGGGAGGCTGCGCCCGGACAACGCCGAGAACCAGCCCCACCACCGCCAGGAGCAGCGCCGGCCCGCTCAGGCTGGGCCCCCCCCGCCGCCACCGCTCCAGGGCCAGCAGGCACCCCACCGCGAGCGCCCCGATCCCAACGATCGGCCCCCAGACGATCGGATCGCTGGGGAAGGCGTTGATGACATGATCGCGCCACCGCACCACCGCCTGCAGCGCCAGCAGGCCCACGAGCGGCAGGCCCGAGAGCGAGAGGCCCGGCCGCAGCCGTCGCAGCCCCGCGCCGAGGCCCGCCAGGAAGAGCGCGTAGCCGACGCCGAGGATCACCGCCGCGCCGTACCAGCGAGCGATCTCCGCACCTCCCAGGCCGAGCTTCGGCGAGACCTGAAGCCCTACCTCGAGCGCGCCGCTCGCCAGGCCCAGGGCCAGCGCCTCCCGCCAGGGCCGCGCGCTGGGGGCGCTCACGTCCGGTCTCCAGCGGCCTTGAGCCGCTCGGCCGCCGCCGCCGCGTCCAGGCCGCCCTCGACCTTCGGCCAGCCCTCGAAGAGGGGGCGCAGGTCCTGGCCCCTCATGTTCTTTCGCATCAGGATGAAAGGCAGGTAGTGGTCGGGGTGACGGGCGACCCAGCGGTTGAAGCGCTCCAGGAAGCGGCCGAGGTTCACCCGGTCCTCCTCGGCCCGGCTCGCCGCCCTCTCCCAGGCCAGCGGCGCCTCGAGGATGACGCGGTGGCGGCGACGCTCGGGCTCGTAGATCACCACGCCCGGCAGCAGGGCCGCGCCGGTCTTGCGCCAGAGCTGCAGCGGCGCGACGGAGAGGTTGGCCGTGCGGGCCAGCAGCCGGCCCTGCGTCCAGCCCGCGCCGCCGCCGCCGTCGAAGGCCAGCCCGAGCACCTCGTTCCGCTTCAGGCACTCGAACGCCGGGCGCAGGAACTTGAAGACGTTGATGTGCTGGACGGGCAGGCGCTGCTCGAGCGCCCAGCGGCGGGCGAGCATCCGCTCCCACAGCGGGGTGGTGCGCGTCTCGCGGAGCAGGTCCGCCCAGACGGTGGGCGGCGCGGAGAGCTGGCTCATCGGGTAGCCGAGGTGGCCCAGCGCCGGCATGATCATCTGGTTGGCGCCGAAGTGGCCGATCAGCACGATGGCGCCTTTGCCGCCCTCCAGGGCCCGGTCCAGGTGCGGGCGCCCCTCGACCACGCAGGTCTGCTCGACCGTGGCGGGGCGCAGCGCGGGGTAGCGGAGGACCTCGAGGTTGTGCAGGACGCTGCCGCGGAAGGCCAGCCGCAGGATCTCGTCCTCGGAGGCCGGCAAAGGCTGCTCGCCGAAGAGGTCGCGCAGCTCCTGGCGCCACTCCCCGAGATCGCGCGCCAGCCGCAATCGCAGGGCTCCGGCGACCGACGAGAGGGGGCCCAGGGTCGCGCGCGGCGCCGCCGCCACCAGCGCCTGGCCTGGGTACCACCAGAGCAGCCCGGCGAGATCCCGGGCAAGAAGCACGGGCGAACGTCGGGGATCCCGGCTCAAGCGCCGCGCTCGTCGCGGCCCGGCTCGGGCTCGCGCGCGATGACCGCCCGCTTGTCCACCTTGCCGTTGGGCAGGCGGGGCAGCTCCGCCCAGAACTCCACGACGCGCGGCACCTTGTAGGTGGCGAGGCTGGCCCTGCACCAGTGGCGCACGCCGCGCACGTCCAGCGCGCTGCCCGGGGTGGTGGTGACGATCGCCCGCGCCATCTCGCCCCGCACGCGATCGTTGGCGCCGACGACGACCACGTCGCGCACCTCGGGGTGCTTGCGGATCGCCTCCTCGATCTCCAGCGGGTAGACGCGAAGCCCGCCGATCTTCAGCATCTCCGAGCGGCGGCCGGTGAAGTAGATCCAGCCCTCCTCGTCCACGCGCACCAGATCGCGGGTGTGGTACCAGCCGTCCACGAAGAGGGCCGCGCTCTCCTCGGGATTTCGGATATAGCCCCGGGCCAGGGACGCTCCGGACAGGGTCAGCTCGCCGATCTCGCCGGGGGCGACGGGCGCGCCGTCCTCGTCCACCACGCGGAAGTGGTAGCCGGGCATGATGCGACCGGTGGCGCCGGGGCGGCGCAGGCCGGGTCCGTTGGCGATGGCGACCCCGGTGGCCTCCGTCGAGCCCCAGACCGGGACGAAGGTGGCGCCGGGAAAGCGCTCCTCCATCCGCGCCATGGTCTCGGCGCCCACGTAGGCGCCGCCGGCCTCCAGCACGCGCAGGCAGGAGGTGTCCGGGCTCTCCAGGCCCTCGCGGGCGCGCGCGTCGCCGTGGTCCAGCATCATCTCGTAGAAGCTCGGCACGGCCATCATCCAGCGCACGCGCCAGCGGGCCACCGCCTCCAGGATCACGCGCGGCGAGAACGAGTCCACGATGGCGAAGGCGCCGCCCGTGAGGATGGAGCGGTGGAAGAGCTCGTGCGGGTGCGAGAACACCGAGAACATGCCCAGGAAGACGTCGTCTTCGCCGAAGCCCAGGCCCTCGATGGTGGAGACGGCGTTGGCCAGCACGTTGTGATGGGTGGTGACGGCGCCCTTGGGTCGCCCGGTCGTGCCGGAGGTGTAATTGTAGTAGCACGGATCTTCAGGAGAGACATCCAGCTCAGGTGGAGTCTCCGGGTGCCCGGCCGACGCCTCGTAGGCCACGCCGCCGCCCGCGAGCGGCCCCGCGACCGCCAGGATGCGCGCAGGCGGCGGCCGGAGCTCGCCCAGGTGGGCCAGCAGGGGCTCGTGGGCGGCCTCGAGGAAGATCGCGCGGATCGCCGCGCTCTCGAAGAGCGAGCGGAGCGCCTCGGGCGCCAGCTTGAAGTTCACCGGCACCATCACGGCGCCGATGCGCGCCGCCGCCAGGAAGCCCGTGACGACCTCCGGGCGCTTGTGGATGAGGAAGCCGATGGCGTCGCCCTTGCCGACGCCCATCGACAGGAGCAGGTGGGCGAGCCGGTTCACCTCGCGGTCGAGCGCTGACCAGGTGAGCTCGCGCTCCTCGGAGAGCAGGGCGGGCCGATCGGGGAGCCGGGCCGCGGTCGACGCCAGCGCGTCGCCGAGGGTCGTCATCTTCACCGGCAAGGTCATGCGAGGCCTCCACAGCCCCAGCGGTTTAGCCTGGATCCTGCGCGCCCGCGACTGGCGGACGCGGCCGATCCAGCTTCGAGAGCGCCGCCAGCGCCGCGCGCGCCTGGGAGAGCAGCGCCGCCTCGTCCTCGCCCCCGTAGCGGCCGCGGTAGAGCAGCCAGGCCAGCGTCTCCAGGGGCCGCGCCCCCTCGCCCGCCTGGGCGACCAGCCACTGCGCCGCGGCCACGGGCGGCAGCGCAT
>CAZKWG010000016.1:17298-27036 GCA_964556105.1 uncultured Enterobacterales bacterium
GGTGGAGCACGGTGAGCGCGCTGCGCGGTCGCCTGCGCCTCCCCCGCTCGCCGGCCAGCACGGAGAGCGCCGCGCGCCCGCCCAGGACCAGGCCGATCAAGGCCCCCAGCAGCAAAAGCCCGCCGCCGCTGGGGGGCTTCAGCTCCCCGCCCGGCCCCGTGCCGCTGCCCGCCAGCGCCAGCGCGACGGCGATCTGGTCGCTGAGATCGTACTCCAGGATCAGCCGCGTCCAGCCCGATCGCGCCCAGTCCAGGGCCTGACCGCCCGCCCAGGCCTGGTCGGGCAGCGCGTCGGCCGCCGGCGTCCCGTCCAGCCGCACCCAGCCCTCCTCGCCGAGGTTCACCTCGACCCAGGCATGCGCGTCGTGCTGGCGAAAGACCAGATAGTCCCCGATCGCGTTCCACTCCCCGCCGAGAAAGCCGGTGACGACGCGGGCCGGGATGCCCTGGGTGCGCAGCATGACGGCCAGCCCGGTGGCGAAGTACTCGCAGTGGCCGGTCCGGCTGACCAGGAGGAAGTCCGAGAGGCTCTGGCCGGACTGCGCGGCCGGGAGCGTCTCCACGTAGGTGAACTCTCGGCGGAGGAAGCGCTCCAGGGCCGAGGCGCGGCTGTAGGCCCCCTCGCCCGCGGCGGAGGCCTCGATGACCTGCGTCGCCAGGGCGGCGATGCGGCCGTCCAGATCCTCGGGCAGCCGCGTCCACAGCCCCTCGCTGGCCAGCTGAAACTCCGCCCGGCTCAGGGCGCCGAAGCGGGGGTCCGGGACGGCGCGCGTCAGCCGGGCCGGGTCGGGGCGCTCGGGGAGGCTGTAGACGACGTACGAGAGGGAGCGGGGGCCGCTGGTCAGGCGCAGGCCGCCGCCCACATCGCGCGCCACCGGCTCATCGAAGCCCGAGAACGCGACCAGCTCGGGGACGCCGAAGATGACGGGCTCTGGCAGGGGCTCTTGCAGGATCTCCTGGCGCAGCGCGTCCTTGGGCGGCGCGCGCGATCGTACGCGCACGGCGCCGGTCTCTGTGCGGGTCCAGCGCCGACCGTCGAAGGTGTCCAGCGCCGTGCCGCGCACGTACCAGGGCCCGACGCCCGCGTCCCCGGACAGCTTCATGCGCAGCACCACCTGCGGATTGTCGGCGATGGCGCCGTCTTCTCCGACGACGACCTCGTCCCCGTAGCCGGCGACCTTCAGCGAGCGCTCCATCGCCAGGATCCCGCCGGGTCGATCCGTGCGCGGCGTGAGCACGAAGAGGACGGCGGCCAGGACGAGGCTGGCCAGGCCCAGCGGCACCAGCGGCGGCAGCGGTCCCCGCGGGCCGAGGCGCTCCCGCTCCAAGCCGGACTCGGACTCCACGCCCAGGTGGGTGAGCGCGAGCGCCACCGGAGAGAGCAGGGCGAAGGCGATGAAGATGGGGACGAGCGCGAAGGAGAGCGAGAGGATGCAGGCCAGCAGCAACAACAACAGGGAGAGGAGGAGGGTGACGCGGTCGTCGGCGGCGCGCGAGCCGGTCCAGGCCCGGTGCACGAGCAGCCAGCCGACCAGCCCGACGCCGAGGTAGAGCACGGGGGCCCCGGCGATCCCGCCCACCACGGCGCCGATCAGCGCGCTCGCGTTGCCCAGCCGCCAGAGGCTCGACGCCCGCGCGCTGGGGGTGCGCGCCTGGCGCCGGCCGAGGACGACGAGCAGGGCCACGCAGGCGCCGATGACGAGCGGCGCGCCTCCCGCCGTGGCGCAGGCGGCGCAGCCCGCCAGGGCGAGGCCCGTGACCGCCCCGCGGCGCAGGCGCCGAGGATCGCTCATGGCGCGCCCCGTCGCGGCGCCAAAGCTAGCCGACCTAGCAGCTTCCGCCGCCAGGGATCGCCCGCCCCGGGAGGCAGGCGCTCGTGCCCGACCCTCAGCCCGACGGCGTGCCCCGCGGCCAGATGCCAGAGCACCTGACCGGTCGCGGCGGAGATCGCGAGCTCCCACGCCTCGCCCTGCCGCTCGGCGACCTGCACGGTGACCTCGTCCGCGCCCTCCGCGCTGCGCTCGACGATCATCGCCTGGCCGGTGCGCGCGGTGGTGGGCCAGTGCAGGTCCTTGATGGAGTCGCCCGGCGCGTAGGGGCGCAGGCCGCGGAAATCGCCCGTCCGCCCGGCCTGCTCGGGTCGCTCGCGCGCGCCGCCCAGCCAGCCGGTGGGGTCGGTGGGCACGGCGGGTCCGGGCGCCGGATAGACCAGGACCTCCGCCGGGACCAGCAGCACCCGCCAGCGCTTGACCAGCCCAAAGGGCCAGCCGCTCCACACCCGCACCTGGGAGAGGGCCGCCGGCCCGCGGGTCGGCAGGGTCCAGCGCGCCGCGCCCTCCGCGCTCTCGCCAGGGGCGACGCGAGGGATGACCGCGCTCGCCCCGGCCCCGTCCAGCTCCTCGACGTGCAGCGCCCAGGAGGCGCCCCAGCGGCGGCCGTTGCGCACGATGAAGGCGCCCGGGGCGGGGTCGAGCGCGAACACGTCCGCGGGGAGGCGCCGGGTGACGCTGAGGCCGCGCAGGTTCCACTCGGCGAGCGCGTTCGAGACCAGCAGCAGCGCGAGCTGCGTGCCCAGCACGAGGTAGAGCAGGTTGTTGCCCGTGTTCAGCGCGGCGATCAGCACGCCCAGCAGCACCAGCACGAACCAGGCGCCCTCGGCGGTGGGGCGGGCGAAGACGTCCCGGCGCCAGCGGCGGCGGAGACGCTTCAGGTAGGCGCCGGCAGCTCCCACAGGATCTCCCGAATGGCGAGCGCCGCGCCGTCGCCGCCGACGTCGTCGACGCGCGAGACGACGCGGTGGGCCAGGACGGGCACGGCCAGCTCGCGCACGTCCTCGGGGATGACGAAGCCGCGCCCGCGCGCCAGGGCCAGCGCGCGAACCGCCCGATACAGCGACTCCGCCCCGCGCGTGGACACGCCGCGCAGCAGGCGCGCGTCCGTCCGCGTGCGCTCGACGAGCTCGAGCAGGTAGTCCTCGATCTCCGCGTGGACCGTGACGCCGTCCACCGCCGCCTGGACCGCGCGCACCTCGTCCAGCGAGAGCGCAGGCTCGACCCCGTCTTTGCGCGAGGCGCCGGCCCGGAGGATCGCCCGCTCGCTCTCGCGGTCGGGGTAGCCCATGGACAGGCGCAGCAGGAAGCGGTCGAGCTGCGCGTCGGGCAGGGCCCAGGTGCCGTGGAAGTCCAGCGGGTTCTGGGTCGCGAGCACGACGAAGGGGCTCGGGAGCGGGTGGGAGACGCCGTCCACCGTGACGCGCCGCTCGTTCATGGCCTCGAGCAGCGCCGACTGGGTCTTCGGCGTGCCGCGGTTGATCTCGTCGGCCAGCACGACGTTGGCGAAGATGGGCCCTGGGCGGAACCGAAAGCCGCCGCTCGGCTCGAGCACGTTGACCCCGGTGATGTCGCCCGGCAGCAGGTCGCTGGTGAACTGCACGCGCTTGAGCTCGCCGCCCATGGCGCGCGCGACCGTGGCCGCCAGCGTCGTCTTCCCGACGCCGGGCACGTCCTGCAGCAGCACGTGGCCCCCAGCGACCAGCGCCACCAGGGCCAGCTCGACGACGCTGTCCTTGCCCCGGATGACCTCCTGAACGCGATCCTTCAGGCGCCCGAAGCTCACCTGGGCGGGGCTCTGGATGCTCACGGTCCCCTCCCTGGGCCGCCTAGAGGAGCGAGCCCGTCGTGGTCATCGTATACGAGCAGTCCACCAGCACCGCCGGATCGGTGGACTCGAGCACGGTGATCGTCTCGGTCCCCTCCCAGTCGAAGGGGTCTTCCACGCAGCCGCCGGCCAGGCCCTGGTACTGCGCGTCCCCGGTGAGCTGCCAGCGCAGGGTGGTGTCGTTGTCGCGCTCCTCCAGCCACACGGAGGTCTCGTACTCGATGTTGCAGCCGGTGATCTCGCCGGTCGCCATGGGGGTGCCGTCCACCTGGATGAGCACCGCGCCGCCGTCGAAGAACAGGTCGTACTGGAAGGTCTCGCGGTAGCCCGAGGTGTCCGAGGTGCAGCCGTTGGTGACGCCCGTGACCGTGACCTCGTAGCTGACGTCCGGCTCCGCCTCCTCGACACAGCCCACCAGCGAGAGCGCGAGCAGCGCCCCGACCCCTCGCACCCCTGTGCTCGACTTCACCCTGCTCGACTTCACCCTGCTCGATCTCACCCAGCTCGACATCGACGACCTCCGCGAGCCCCCAGGATAGCGCGCGTGCAGCGCAAAGGCCATGACAGGACGCTGGACGAGGCAGGGACCCGCCCTTATATTCGGCCGTCCTTCACGCTGGAGACTCCGTGGCTGAGCCCGCATCTCATTATGTGGCCCGTGAGGCCGATCTCGACGCGCTCAAACAGGAATGGGCGGCCGCACGCGCCGGCGAGGCCCGGACCGTCCTGCTGACGGCTCCGCTGGGCGGCGGCAAGCGCGCCCTCGTCGGCGAGCTGGGGCGCTCCGCGCTGAGCGAGGACGACGACGTCCTGGTCTGGCGGGTGGCGATCACCGACGAAGAAGACGGGCTGAAGACCCTGCTTCGCATCTACGGGGCGCTCTTCGGCGCGCTGTACCGCAGCCAGGTCTTCCGCGGCAAGGTGGAGATGGCGCTGAACAGCCAGCTCCCCGCGCAGCCGAAGCGCGTCCAGGAGTGGTACACCTCGTTCATCGACTCGGTGAAGAAGGGCGTGCCCAAGCAGGGTGAGACCCAGTTCCAGGTCTCCCTGCCGCGCGACAACCCGCTGCTCGGGCTGGTGGAGATCACCACCGCCATCGCGCGGAAGTTCCCGGTCCTGCTGGACCTGCAGAACGTGCACCTCTGCCAGTCGCTGGCCCTGCATGCCTTCATCGAGGCGCTGGTCACCGAGTCCAAGGGCACGAAGCTGCTGCTCGTCCTGGGCACCGAGCCGCTCTCCGAGGCCTCGCGCTCCTGGTTCCCGCGTCCCTGGACGGACCTGGTGGATCGCCGCGCGGCCGACCTGAAGACGGTGACGCTCTCGCCCTGGGGCGCGGAAGAGTGCGCGAAGTACCTGGACAGCAAGGGCTGGACCGGGAACGCGGCGCGCCTCGCCGAGATCGCCGGCGGCCGGCCCGGCTACGTGGCGGAGATCGCCGACGTGCTGCATGAGGCCGGCACGCTGGACAGCGCGCTGGAGGGCGTGACGCTGGGCTCGCTGGCCGACGCGACCCCGGACGCCGACGAGCTCGAGGCGCCCGAGGAGGCGCCGAAGGACAGCCGCCGCAAGCACGCGGGCGCGGAGGAGGCGGAGCGCGTGGCCTATGTGGCGGCGCTGCTCGGCGTGACCTTCCCCTCCGGGCTGGTCGCCGACATCGGCGCCTGGGAGCGGGACAGCGTGGACGACCTGCTCGACGCCACCGAGCAGCTCTACAAGGAGGTCCAGTTCTCCCAGCCGCTCGGCACCTGGGTCTACCAGTTCAAGCGGGCGCTGCTGCGCGAGAGCGTGCTGGCTCGCCACAGCTCGGACGAGGACCAGGAGGTCGCGCGCCGGGTGGGCCTGTTCATCGAGCGCGTGCTGGTGCCGCGGGGCTTCGAGTTCATCGGCAAGGCCCTGCGCCTGTACGGCGAGCACAACGCCCCGAACCGCGCCAACCTGCTGCGCGGCATGGCGCTGGGCGCCGACCAGCCGCAGATCTGGGGCATGGTCCAGGACCTGATCAAGTACTTCGACGAGATCGCCTGGCCGGACGCGATGATCCGCACGGTCTACATGAACCTGCTGGACCGGCTCGTGAACACGGGCGACGTCAACCAGACCGAGGCCCTGTTCAACCAGGCCATGGGCTGGGCGACGAAGAAGGAGGACCGGGCGCTGCAGGGCTGGCTGCTCTTCGCCGGCAGCCGCCTGGACTTCCGCCGCCAGGACCTGTACCGCGCCCGCGACCGCGCCAACGAGGCGCTGAAGATCGTCACGGCGCTGGACGACAAGGGCCGTCAGGCCGAGGTGCGCACGCACATCGCCATGATCGAGCTGCAGGACGGCAACCCGAACGCCGCGCTGGATCAGTCCAAGGCGGCCGAGGCGCTCATCGACGCGCCGGCCATCCACGCGCACGGCGAGTACGTGCGCGGGCTCGTGGCGCAGCGCGAGAAGAAGCTGCCGGCGGCGGCGGAGCACTTCAAGAAGGCCAACGAGATCGCCGGGAACGCCGGCCACTCCGCGCTGGCCCTCGAGGCGGGCTTCCACTACGGCGAGGCGCTGCTGGTGGGCGGTCAGCACACGACGGCGGCGGACGTGCTGGCGCGCGTGGCGAACATCGCCCGCGGCCTGCAGAACCCGGTGCGCGAGCGCGCCTCCCACGCCCTGCTCAGCCAGGCGCACGGCGCGCTGAAGAATTTCGAGGCGGCGCTGGCCTCGGCGCAGCGCACCCTGGAGATCACGCGCACGCTGAAGTTCGAGCGGATGATCGGCTTTGATCTGTACAACGTCGGCTTGTTCACCCTGCTGCTCGGCAAGCCGACGGAGGCGGTCACCCTCTTCCGTCAGGCGCGCCAGGCCTCTGACCCGGCGGACGCCAACTTCCAGAAGGAGCTCCTCTACAACATGGGGATGGCGCTCCTGCAGATCGGTGAGCGCGCCGGCGCCGAAGAGGCGCTCCGCTCCGGGCTCAAGCACGCCGAGGGCGCCAAGGACTGGCGCAAGGTGGTCGCCTCCTGCGAGGTGCTCGGGGATCTGGAGAGCGCCCGCGGCAACACGGCGAACGCCAAGGCGCTCTTCGACCGCGCCCTGAAGGCGGCGGACAAGGGGGATCTCAAGGATCTGCGCAAGGGCCTTCGTCGCAAGCTGGACGCCCTCGAGGGTTGACGCGAATTGGCCGGCTCCGGGAGGGCAAGCTGCGGTATAATCTCGCACTGCCCGCCCGGAGCTCCCGATGACCCGACTCCTCGCCCTGCTTCTCGTGTTGGCGCCCTCCGCCTCGCTCGCGGCCACGTACACCGTCGCGCAGGATGGGAGCGGGGACTTCGAGACGATCAACGAGGCGATCGACGCTTCCGCCAGCGGTGACCGGATCGAGGTCTCGGCGGGCACGTACGAGGAGATGATCGACTTCGACGGCAAGGATCTCGAGCTGGTCGGCGTGGACGGATCGGCGTCCACCATCCTCGACGGCGGCGGCGCGCTCAACGCGGTGTGGATCGACGGGGGCGAGACCAGCGCGGCGCTGCTGCAGGGCTTCACGATCCACAACGACACCTACCGTGGGTTGTACATCGCCAACTCGGACCCGACCATCGTGGACGTGGTCTTCGAGGACTTCAGCGTCAGCTCGCTGAACGGCGGCGCGCTCTATCTCTCCAACTCAGAGGCCACGTTTACGTCCTGCGTGTTCCAGGACAACGCCGCCAGCAAGGGCGGCCACATCTACATGAACATGGGTCGGGTCACGTTCACCGAGACGACGTTCTCCGGTGGAGAGGCCAGCGATCAGGGTGGCGCCTTCTATATCGACTCGGGCAGCCTGATCCTCGACACGGTCGTGTTCGACGACAACGCCTCTTACGGCAACGGCGGCGCGATCACGCTGAACACGCGGGCCTCCCTGGAGATGGAGGCCTCGGAGTTCACGGACAACCACTCCGAGTACGGAAGCGGCGCCGGGATCTACACCTGGGGCTCGAACAACGTCACGATCGAGACCAGCACGTTCACCGGGAACTACCCCACCGAGTACACGTCTGGCTATGGCGGCGGCGCCCTCTACATGGCCTCCGGCACGCTGAACGTGTCCGACTCGACCTTTGACGCCAACTACGCGTACTATGGCGCCGGGATGATGCTGTACGGCACGACGGCGACCTTCGAGAACGTGAGCTTCACGAACAATTATGGCTACTATGGCGGCGCGATCTACATCGGCACCAGCTCGACGCTCGTAGACACCGGCAGCACCTACGACACGAACACCTCGTACTACTATGGCGCCGCGATCTACGCCTACTACGTCTTCGACCTGACCTTCAATGAGGTCACGTTCAACGAGAACGCCGCCTACTACGGCTATGGCGGCGCGGTCTACGCCTCGACCTATGGCTCGATGGAGTTCAACGACTCCACGTTCACGACGAACTACGCCTACTACGCGGGTGGGGCGATCTACGCTTACTACCTGGCCAGCGACATGTTCGTCAATCGCAGCACGTTCACCGAGAACACGGCGACCTACAGCCATGGCGGCGCGATCTACGCTTACTATCTGTCGAACGTGAACGTCGCGGACTCGGAGTTCACCTACAACGAGGCGTACTACTCGGGCGGCGCCCTTTACAGCTACTACTACTCGGCGCTGACCGCCACCAACACGGACTTCATCTACAACGCCGCGACCTATACCAGCGGCGGCGGCGTGTACTTCGACCCCTATGTCACCGGCTATGACCTCATCTTCGTCGGCAACACGGTCAAGGGCAACAGCACTCGATACGAAGGTGGAGGCCTGTACATCGGCAGCGGCGACAACCTGACCATCCAAGCCAACAGCTTCACGAAGAACACGCTGGAGGACGACTCCTTCGGCGGCGGCGTCTGCGCGTCGGGCTTCCAGGACCTCAGCTTCTGGGGCAATGAGGTCACGGACAACCAGGCCATCATCGGCGGCGGAATCTACCTGGGCGAAGGCTATGACGAGACCGCCACCGCCTGGATGGTCAACAACGCCGTCGCCGACAACCGCGCCGATCGTATCGGCGGCGGGATGGCCGCGATCTCGCTCGGCGGGCTGACGGTGCAGAACAACACCTTCGCCGGAAATCAGGCGGCGCAGGGCGGCGGCGCGCTCTACGTCTACGACACGCCGGCCGATGTCCGCAACAACATCCTCACGGAGACCGTGGACGGAGCGGCCCTCACCCTGGACGGCGCGGACACGCTGGCCCTCTCGTCGGTCCAATACAACAACCTCTGGTCCAACCCAGCGGGCGACACGGGCGGCGATCTGGCGACGATGACGCTGGACGCCACGAACCAGACGGTCGACCCCATGCTCGCCGGCTACACGCTGAACGGCGACGCCACGGACGACACCTGGTCGCTCTCCCTGGCGAGCCCCTGCATCGACGCGGGCGATCCCAGCATCACCGACATGGACGGATCCATCTCCGATCTCGGGATGCACGGCGGCCCCTACGCCTTCTCCTCCGATGGGGACGGCGACGGCTACTCGGACGCCTTCGACTGCAACGACGACGACGCCACCATCTACCCCGGCGCGTCTGAGACCTTCTACGACGGGATCGACGGAGACTGCTCCGCCACCTCGGACTATGACCAGGACGGCGACGGCCACGACGCCGCGGTGGGCGACGGGGATGACTGCGATGACGCCGATCCCAGCGTCATCGAGTGCGCCAACGACACCGCGGAGACGGGCGACACGGGCTCCACGACCGAGACGGGCGAGCCCGACACCGCGACGCCCGTAGACACGAACGAGGATCCGGACAACGACACGGCCAACGTCCCGACCGACACCGGCAAGGTCACGGGCGGCGGCTGCGGCTGCTGCAGCGCGCCGGCGCCCTCCACCGGCCTCGTCGCGCTGGGCCTGGCCCTGGCCCGGGCGGCGAGGCGCCGCGGCACCCCCTGACCAGGGCTCAGCGCATCAGGTCAGGACGCCCGTGATCGCCTTGACGCCTGGGAGATGCTCCTCGGAGTCCATCCCCGCGAGCTGGATCAGCGTCGCGCCGACGGAGTCCACCGAGATGTTGCGGCCCGACGCCTCGTCGAGCTCGCCGCTCTCGAA
>CAZKWG010000017.1:0-26766 GCA_964556105.1 uncultured Enterobacterales bacterium
GCGCGTGCAGGTCGCGCTCGGGCATCGGAGCGTGATGACGACGGAGCGGTATGTGGGGGTTAGCTAGCGAGCAGGTCGCCCACGACGCTGCCCCCCTTCCGGACGTAGCACCTGGTATGAGCCGTGTTCGTCGCACCTGTCCTCGTTAGAAGGTCTGATGATGTCGGAGTTTCGGATCCGATTCCCGCTGCCCGATGGCCGCATGGTTAGGCGGGAATCCTATATGGACGTGCGGCTCAGGGGCTCTGAGGAGTGGCTGCTGGCAACGCTTTCCTACAAGGAAGCCTGGTTTGGTCTCTTCTCGAAGTGGCAATATGCCTTTGTTTTTCGGTACGACGAGCCCCGTTCCGTTGACGGACCGCTACCCCCCATGATCGGGGTACTCACCGCCGCGGATCAGGTTCGCACTCCGCGACACCCCGCCTTCGTGTCGGGGGCGACGCACGCCATTGCCGATGAAATGACACTCGACAGCGTGTGCCGCGCGCTCCTGTGCGGTGGACGCCGGAGGGCGAGCAGAGTCATTGAGGCATGGGGCCGAGACGGGCGCTTAGGACCCGGCCCTGCGCGCGACTTGCCCCGAAGCCAGCTCACATACGATGAGAACGCCCTCTTGGACCTTGCCCTTACGCTCTGGACCTGGTGGGGCGGCAAGCCCCAGTCTGGCGTAATAACCCACGAGTGCCTGATGTGGCTCGCGCTGGAGTACCTTCCTAAAGCTGCAGAATTTGTCCGAACGATTGCGGCAGATCGAGAGGCCCAGAGACGGCGGTCTACCCCGGAGTGGGTGGAGATGCAGTACGCAATCGCGTCCAGCGACCGGGACCTATTCGACTCGCTCGTGGCAGACAACCCAGACCTCGCCGTTCGTCGCCTTCGACGCCTGAGCCCGGCAGTGCTCAGACACATCGCTGGTCTGCTGGAAGCGATGACGGCTGGGCCGGAAGGTCTCATGTCCTGGCTTACGGCGTGCCGATGACTCGCCGAGCACACTCCAATAGCGCCTCTCCATCCTCAACCGGGCCCCGGCGGCCTGTGAATGAGTGTCGCCCTGCCCCGGGGACTGGACGGGGCGGCGGCTGTGGCGCACATGCTCGATGGTGCAGGGGTAGGGATGGAGCACAGGTGTCGCCCCAAGCGTTGCGCTACGCCGCAGCGACCAGGAGTTATCGAGAGACCAGGGACATCCCGCGGCTGCAGATGGCGCTCGGGCATCGGAGCGTGATGACGACGGAGCGTGATGACGACGGAGCGGTGTGTGGCATGTTCAGGTAGGAGGTAGATAAGGAGACACATGCGAAATGCTTCGAAGGTGGACAGAGCCGCCAGCGTCGACGAGGAGCCCTGGAACCGGGTGAGTGAGTCAGCGGGGCAGACCCCTCAGAATCGGCTGGCATCGAGCGCGCTCATGACTTCTTGGCGGCTGGCGCGCCGGATGCTCACGTCAACACCGAGAAGTGAACGGGCGTTCAAATTTGCGTTGGCCTTGGCCCCCCTGCTGGGGGTAGTTGCGTGCGCCGTTATTGATGACACACAATGGGAAGTGGTCGCGATTCTGGTCGTAGTTGTCGAGATGGCGTCAATTTTCATGCTCTACGCGGGCCGTCTCTTTCGTATCATCTCGGCTGCTGTGCCGCTCATCGCGGCTAGGACTGGCATGCCGGAGGAGCTAGTCAGCTTTCAAGCAACTTATTACCCTGAAGTGATCATAGAACAGCTCGGAAGTCCTAGGGGCTTGATGCTCTGCTTCACCAGTGAGATGGGTGTTATCGATCGCCTTCTCGTGGACGCCATAATCTACAGTGTCTTAGGTAGAGATTCGCTGTGTCGGATTGCTGAGCTTGCGGAGCGCGGGGGTAGCACAACAGTCAGGCTGGAGTGTCCGGTCGTGGATGAGTTGATTGCCGTCGCCGAAGCCCTCTACAACCGCGTCTGGGAGCTACAGGAGCGCGCACAACGGACCACGCTGGCCCAGCTCGCCCAGGCCCTGGCGCCCCAGACCGTCAACGTCAATGCCCCGGTCGGGACCCAGATCATCGTCCAGAACGCCACCTTCGGCCTCTACGCCGAGCTCACCCCCGTAGTTTCCCGCCTCCAAAAGCTCCAGGACGCCCTCGGCGCCAGCCCCTCGGACCTCGTCGACCGCCTCGAGCGCATGGAGCTCCGCCTCCCGAGCGAGGACGCCGCCGCCGATCAGACCGCCGCTGCCACCGCACGCCGCGAGCTGAAGCTCGTCCGCACCTGGGACCCGAGCACGCACCCCCGCACAGCGCTCGACCGCCTGCTCGCGATGCTGGAGCCCGACGAGCTGCGCCTCCTGCTGGCGCGTGGGCCCGACGGGGCGGAGGTCGTGGCGCTGGTGCCGGCCGGGGCGGTGGCGCCGATGCTTCTCGCCAGCCAGGCTGCGGACGCGCTCGTGCGGCGGGGGCTCGTGGATGAGGGGTTCTTCGCGCGGGTCGTGGCGGCGCGGCCGGACCTGGAGGAGCAGGTGCGGCGGGTGGCAGGGATGTGGTAGTTATCACCTACGTACTTAGCCGGATCGGTAAATGAGGGAGGCCGGGAGTCCTCTGTGCGCCGTGAATGGCAGTACAATTCTCGATATGCTGGCGAAGAGGTCAACAATGCCGCAAGGGGCTAGGCTCCCCGCGCCCCCAATGAGCCCACCATGCGCACCGACGTCCGTGCCGTCCTCGACCGCTCGAAGGCCTTCCACGCCCTGCCCGACGATAAACGCTGCGCCCTGGCCCACGACCTGGTGCGCGTGGTCGCGTTCCTGGAGGACCCGGCACTGGAAGAGCAGGTCCGGGATCAGGCTGAGGTTCGTCGTCTGATCGGCGAGGTGGACTTTCCGAGCTTCGTCGCGGACCTGATCAACGGCGTCTTCAAGGCAATCGTCCAGTCCAGCATCGAGCAGATGAAGGCGTACGGCGAGTTCGTGAAAGGGATCGCGTCGTCGCTCGACGACTTCGTCAAGGACGTCGGCCAGGAGGGGGACCGCGATCACTTCACGCGCGGCTACCCAGAGCTCGCCTCGATGGTGCTCATGGGCCTCAACCGGATCGTGGTCACGGACGGGAGGATCAAGGGCAAGGTCCACTTCGACCTCAAGTCCCGCGACTCCGACGACGACTCCGACGATGGCCGCCAGTGAGCGGCACAATCCTCCGATAGCTAATGCCTAACGCCCGCTCTCCGAGCTTCGCCCTTGCCACCCCCAGCCACCCCCGTCCACCGTGTACCCTCCACCCCGGGGAGGGGAGGTCGTGTTGTCGGCCTTCACGCTAAAGTTCCGGGCCAAGGGTGGGATCGCGTCGCCGCTGGGTTAGATTCACGTACGCGCGGGAGGTGCCCGCCACGCCCATTCGCGCGGAACGTGCGCGGGGAACGGCTAGGACGCCGGAGTGGGGGTGCGGGGCTACACCCAACTGGACGGGCGTCCAGACTGACCGCCTACTGGGAGGTTCTGGGGCCGAACAGGGGGTTGAAGGCCCCCTCGGGGGCGATGGCGTCCCCGAGTTCGACGAGGATGTTGTCATCGGCCCCGTGGTGGAAGACGACCCGTAGCACCTTCCTCCGGTGAACGTCGAACAGGTTCGCCACCTCGTCGCCCGGCGCGGGAAGCCTCTCGAGGTCATAGACAACCGGCGCGTGGTGCGGCATCTCGAACGTCACGGCCCACCGGGCGACTTCCCGGATCTTCTGTGCTGACTTCTCAACCGCGGTCAGGAGTTCGTCCATCGCGCCCTCGAGGCTCACGTGGTTGCTGCCGCCTGTGCCCCGCTTGGTGATGGTCCCCGCAGGCACCGAGAAGTTCCAAGACCTGGGGGCGACCCGCTCTATGGTGCCGACGACCGTGCCCTTCGGATCGCCCACCACCTCCCCGTCCGGGTCGTAGAGGACCGCCACGAGGTCGATCGTGCCGGAGCCCTTGCGCGGACGCCAGCGCGCGTCGCTGAGGAAGCCGTCGCGCCCGTCCGCCAGGAAGGACGGGACGCGCGGCGTGCGTGCCCCGTCCGCGACACCCAGTGTCGCCTCCACGGGCGCCCTGAGGCCTGCCTGGACCTGCGGCGGCTCGGGCCCGAGTTCCGCCTTTCGCGTCGAGCTGACAAGTGCGTTGGTGTAGTGATTCTTCGGTTGCCCCTCGTTCAGCGCGAGCCTCTGGAGGATCAGGCTCGCGGCATCATGGGGCGAGCGCCCGTCCAGCTCAACCCACCCCTCCCCGCCGAAGAGTCCTGAGGCGGTCGCGCGCTCGAACCGGCAGAGCATCAACCTGTCGACCTGCCTCGTCTGGATGAGGTGGTGGATCGCACGCCACTCGAGGCCGGTCCACTCCTTCTCGTCGTACCTGGGGCACATGATGGCCACGACGAGATCGGCCTGCTTGTTGTAGAGGTCTGGAAGGTAGGTGCTGAGGTCAGGGCGGGCGAACTCGGCCTCGTGGAACTTGTCATAGAGGATCCGCTCCTGCGTGAACTGTCCTGCCAGAAGGTGGGCCACCTCGTGGACGAGTGGCCGCTTCTCGCCCGCGAACGAGAGGGCCACGCGGAAGCGTCGGGTGGAAAGGGGCGCGCCCATGATCGGCGGAGGGGGCGTCGTGACGGGGTTCGTGGCGACGATCAGAGAGGGATCTGGCAGCGCGACCCCAGTCAAGCTGAGGACATCCAGCCGTAGCGTGGTACCCCCCGATGGTGTATGACGCGGTGGGGTCCGTGTTTGCTGGAACTCCCCACCGAACCGCACGGCGAGGCCACGAAACTCCGCCACCTCGTCGTCGGATGGTAGCGGCGAGCTGTCAGAGTACGACGAGAACTGCGTCTTGATACCGTATTCGAGCAGTCCGAGCATCACCTGTCCGACGAGAGGTACGGGGGTCTGTCGCAGGAACGATCGGACCCGGTTCGCCTTGCTCCCGGTAGGGCCGTCCCGGTACTTCGGGTCGTCGATGTTGAACCCGAACGTCGCGAAGAACTCGGGGATCGTCCTGTCGGAGAGATTGAGGACATACCCGGCGCCCATTCGAAGGACCCGCTCGACCACCTTTGTCTCGGCGGGTGTCAGTGGCTGCCCAGCGATCATGCTGGCTCTACTCGGCGGCGGGAACATCATGACGCACATGTAGCAGACGGGGGCCGTGCCGTCAGCCCCCTCGGCGCCTACCTCGTCTTCACCGACCGGAGCCTCACGATCACCTCCGGCGGCAGCGGCACCGTGAACAACCCGACGATGCGGATGAGGGTGTCGTCCGCCGCCCGGAACGCAAGGTGCCCCTGCTTACGCAACGAGACGAGGCGGCTCTCCGAGAGAAAGGGGTTGACCCGACTATGCGGAGCTCCGCATAGTCGGGTCAACTCCAGACGCGATGATCCCCGAGTCGGCCTTCTGCGCCCCGGCAGCCCGCCAGATGTACACGCGGTCGCCTACGCGGACCTCGGCGCTCCGCTGGCGCATGCCCCAGGTGATGCGGTCGAGGCCCGCGGCCAGGTAGCCGTCGATGTCGAAGGCGTCGGGGTTGCCTTGAAAGATCCAGGTCTGGGGCATGGGATCTCCGTAGATGTCTGTGCAGAATATCAGTCGGTCAAGCGTCGCCCCACCCCCATGACGGCGCCATGGGAGTCATTTCGATTCTCCCCATCCGCAGGCACACCTCGACCCCTCAGCAGCGTCAGCTTCCGACCCGTGGCAAGCGAGGCGGGGCGCCGTGGACGACCGGCGTGCTCGGCTTCGGCGGACGTGACGGCGGCCAAGTCGGCGGAGTCACTCAGCACTTGCCACCCTCGGTGGCGCGTCGCGGAGCGGGTCCTTCAACGACGCCAGAACAGGCCCCACTTTGTTCTCGCCAGCGCAGCTACCCACAAGTATTCCGCGTGTCGGAATTTATTGACTTGTATATTACTGAATTGGCCCGCATGAAGATCAAGTCTTGCATCCCCGCCCAGGGCCAGGCAGCGTGGTAACATGTGACTCGGAATGGAGGCTCGATGCTTACGCAACCGACCCGAAGTACGACGAAGACGGCCCCCCAAGGATTGACGTCGTCGGCACCGTACTCTTCGGACTTCCTGTCCAAGTACGAGCTCTCAGATCCCCTGAGCGACCCACTGCAGTGCAAGGTCAGCGACTCGGGCGCCGACCAAGGCGGATGGGGAAACTGGGTCGGGGGCCTCCTCGGAGGCGCAGGCGGTATGGCCACCGGGGGCGTCATCGGGTCGCTTTTCGGACCTGTAGGTACACTGGTAGGCGCAGCCGCGGGTGGTGCTACGGGCGCCAGCGTCGGCGAACAGGTCGGAGGGGCCACACAGGACTTCGTCGAGAACTACATGGACATGCGAGAAGCAGATACCATTGGTGCAGACAAGTACTTCCATTGCAAGGCCAATTGTGAGGCTGCCCAAGAAGGGGGCGCTGGAGAGACGACTGGTGGGGTGATTAGCGAAATTAGGGAGTGGTCTGACGCGACGTTCAAGGGCGACTCGCCTGAAGTCTGCAACGAGGACCGTGCGGCCAACCAGACGGGTCGTGACGGTGGAAGCGCCCAGCCTGACACCTCGTGTAGCGAGATCTGTTCCGGGTACCGCCCGAACGGTCTGGATGACAAGTATTAGTCGCTTGCCGACCGCAGCCTCTCTGATGATGGCCGTGGTGGCCGTGGTGGCCGTGGTGGCCGTGGTGGCCGTGGTGGCCGTGGTGGTCGGGGGGACGGCCTGTTGCGCTCACTCACTTCGCTGGTTGGAACTGCAACTGGCCATTGATCGGTGTCTCGACTCTGGTGGAAGATGGGACTCAAGGCTGAACGTTTGCGACGTAACTGGGATCGCTCCTGATCCGGCGAGTGACGCCACATCCGCTGGCTCGCCCTCGCCAGACTCCAGTACGCTCCCTCCGCAGTGACGGGGTGTGCGGCTGGACAACAGCGGGACTCGAATTCTCCCTGCCCGTCAGGGCCGCGCCCGCAAGTACGCCCGAAACCGGCGCTCCCGCTCGATCCTGTACACCTCGGGTCCTCCGCGATCCGTTCACCGCCCCATCACCTCCGCCCACCAGCAGCAGGTGCACGCCCCGAGGACACGGCTGGCCTCAACGCGGAGGAGCGCCCACCCGCCGCAGTCGGGGCGCAAGGCGCGCCCCCGGCGTGCGGGCACCCCGAGTGTGTCCGACACAGGGCCGCCATGCGGTGCGCCACCCGCGGGACAATCAGGCCGCGAGCATCCCTGCCGCGACCGCGACCGGCTGGATCACCTGACGCCAGGCCTCGTCCTGTCGGGTCTCGCGGAACACCTCTGCCACGGCGGTGCGCACGGGCTCTCCGCCGACACGGACGGCCCACTGCACGGTGCGCCATGCCAGCGCCGCGTGCCGTTGCTCATCGGACGCCAGCCTCCGCAGCACGCCCGCGACCACAGGATCTGGCTCGTGCTCCGCGCGCTGGGCGAGTTGGAGTACGGAGCAGGTCTCGGCCAGGCAGCCCTCTTGCACGCAGGAGACCGCCATCGCGCGCAGGTCCGTGACCTCGACCATCGCGATCGGGAGCGGGCCTGGACCGACGGGCCGCCCGGCAAAGGCCGAGGCGAGACCGAAGGCGAGTTCCGCGTGCACGATCTCGTCGGCCAGAGCGCGCTGGGCTTCGCCCACGAGCTCGGCTGGAGCGCCGTGTGCAAGGAGCTCTAGGATGAAGCGCGAGAAG
The DNA here is from genome assembly GCA_964556105.1 of uncultured Enterobacterales bacterium. Taxonomy (GTDB): domain Bacteria; phylum Myxococcota_A; class UBA796; order UBA796; family CAZKWG01; genus CAZKWG01. The sequence continues at coordinate 7,682 of CAZKWG010000017.1, forward strand.
CTGGCCACCGAGGCGTGCTCCGCCAACCCGATGGCGGTCCACTCCTCGGCGCGAGCTGAGCGCATCCTGCTGTCGAGATGCGGGCGAAGGAGCGTCTTCCAGTCCGCACGCGCCGCGATCGCTGCCCGCGCTGAGAAAGGCCGACCATAATCGCAGTCCTCGACGACGCGGACGGTCACGTCGTAGACGCAGCCGGGATGCTCCGCGGTGTCGCCGCCGGGTCCGTACCAGCACTCGCCTTCGGTAGGTCCGCCGTCGACCGAGAGAATCTCGCCGCCGCAGATAGCCGGGCTCAGTGCTCCGCTGTCGACTACATCGGCGTCGGGGCACTCGCCGCCGGCCTCGTCGATGCCCATGCAGGCGGTGGTCTTCCGGATGTCATCCGATGAATCGGTGTCGTCCTTCTCCTCCGAGCCGATGCACCCCAGCGCGAGGAGGAGCTGGAGCCGAAGCGCGGTGTAGGCGGTCATGTGAGCCTCCGTGGTTCAGGAGCAGGGTACCAGGGACGGGCAGATGCCTGGGCACAGTCGGTCCCTTACGTCCTATGCCCCGTTCACCGCCCCATCACCTCCACCCACCAGCAACAGGTGCAAGCACCGATGACCCGCCCGCGCTCAACCCGGTAGAGCGCCGATCCGCCGCAATCGGGGCACGGAGCGACGCCCGCGTGTGGGCGCACGGTGGCCGCCACGGCGCGCCGAGGCTCAGCGACGGCCAAAGACCCAGCCGCGCCCACAGTCTGCGACGCAGCGCCCGCGGTGGGGCGACGTGGGCCTGGACGTGGGCGCGAGGGCATGGCGGCGCTCCGAGCGAAGTCGCGGACCTGGAGGGCCGGCGACATCGCTGCGATCTATAGTATCTACGTCGGTCTTGGAGAGGCACCATCGCCGGTCGTGCTGGGGATCACACCCGCGTGACGCGACGCTAATTATAGAGTCAAGGTGTCGCGCGCTGGCCGGTGCTGGCGCGGGGAGGTTGAGCTGACTCGAGGATCCATGCCCCCAGCGGCTCGCAGTGCGCTCGTGACCCTTCTTCAGGGTCTTTACTCTTCGCGCGCGCTACGGAGCTGGCTCCGTCAGGCGGAGTACCTGGAGGCTGATATAGAGGAGTGGGCGCGGGGGGTTTACGCTGAGGAATCCATTCATGATCGCGCTGTAGGTGAGCTTCTGTATCGGGGCCTCGTCAATCAGAGGCTATTCGAAGGGCTCCTGCGGGATCATCCCGGCGAGGCAGCTCGAGTCACGGCGGTGGCGACGGCATGGGGGATATCTGTTGTCGGGCATGCTGAGCGCGCAGCTGTCGCGGGCGGTCAGGCACCCGCCCTCCCCCCGGGCTCGGTTGCAGCGCCTCAGGCCACCCAGACCGTCATCAACCACGGCCCCGTCGGCCAGCAGTTCAACATCCAGGGCGGCGCGCACACCTTCAACCTCGGCACGCCAGTCACCCCTCGGGCCGCGGAGACCACCCGCATGAAGATCCTCTTCCTCGCCGCCAACCCCAGCGACACCGGGCGGCTTGCCCTGGACAAGGAGATCCGGGGCATCCGCGAGCGCCTCCAGATGGCCGAGCTCCGCGACCGCTTCGAGCTGGTCTCAGCCTGGGCTGTACGCGCAGGGGATCTGCGCCAGGAGCTGTTGACGCACAAGCCCGCGATCGTCCACTTCGCCGGTCACGGGACGCCGGAGGGCCTGATCCTCGAGGGTCAGAAGGGCACTCGTCAGCGCATCCCGTCGCCTGCCCTGGCATCTCTCTTTGGGCTATTCACCTCCCACGTCCAGTGCGTCGTGTTGAACGCCTGCTACTCGGACGACCAGGCGGAGGCCATCGCCCAGCAGATCCCGGTGGTCGTGGGCATGAAGGGCCCGGTCGTCGATCGGGCCGGAGTCCTTTTCGCCGATGGCCTCTACCAGGCGATTGGGCACGGCCGCACGATCAAGGACGCGGTGGCCCTGGGGCGCGCCGCCTACGAGCTGGAGGGCATCACCGCGACAGCGGAACCACAGATCAAGACGAAGGCAGGCGTGAACGCTGCCGCCTATGTGATCCGCCCCCCCGTGTAGCCCCTCCGCCGCCGCCGCCAGGCCCGGAGGGGCGCTCGTCATCGGCACATGCCCGCCAGTCCAACCTCCCCCCACGCCCCGAACGCTTCGTGGGCCGCGAGGACGAGCTCGCGGAGATCCATACCCTCCTCCTCGGCGGCGCTCAGGTCGCCCTCGATCAGCGGGCGGCGACAGCGGGTGGGCTGACCGGACTCGGCGGCGTGGGCAAGACGACCCTGGCCTGCGAGTACGCACACCGGCACCTCGACGACTACGAGATCCTCTGTTGGGTGAACGCGGAGGGGCAGGACGCTTCATCTGAGTTCGCGAAGCTCGCTGAGGACCCGCTGCGCCTGGAGGGGCTGCCCGCCAAGGTGCCCCAGCGCGTGGTCGCCGTCCGGCAGGCGCTGGAGCGTGCGCCGGGTACGGTCCTGCTGGTCTTCGACAACGTCGACCACGCCGAGAGCTGGCCGGACCTGGTTCCAGTGAGCCCCCGCGTTCGGGTGCTGGTCACCACGCGGCTCACCGACCTCGACGGCGTCACCCGCATCGACGTCGATCGCCTCCCGCCCGAGAAGGCGCTGGAGCTCTTGCTCGGCAGCGCGGAGGCTGCCCAGAGACCGCCCGAGGGGGCCGTCGAGCTTTGCAAGGAGCTCGACCACCTCACCCTGGCGCTGGCGGTGGCGTCCAAGATCCTGGCGAAGGGGGTGCGCACCTCGGCGCTCGCACCGATCCGCGTCTTCATCAGCTACAGCCACGACTCCGACGCCCACGAGCAGGCCGTCCGCGACCTGGCCGACCGCCTACGCCAGGACGGCATCGACGCCTGGATCGACCGCTACGAGCCGAACCCGTCTCAGGGCTGGCCTCGCTGGATGCAGGAGCAGGTCGAGGAGTCCCGGTTCGTCGTTCTGGTCTGCACTGAGACCTTCAAGCGCCGCTTTGACGGCAAGGAGAAGCCGGGCACTGGGAAGGGCGCAACCTGGGAGGGGCTGCTGGCCATCCAGGTGCTGTACGACTCGGGGATGATAAACGAGAAGCTGATCCCGGTGCTGCTCGACGGCGCCAGCGACGAGCACATCCCGCTCGCCCTCAAGCCCTACACCCACTACCGGCTGCCGGCGGGGTACGACGACCTCTACCGGCACCTGACGCGTGTGCAGAAGGTGCTGGCCCCCCCCCTTGGCCGACCGAACGGCCAGCAATCTCATGCCCCGACGCTGCCGGCCTTCGTAAGTGGCGCTGCCTGGAAACCTGGGTCCTGGCATAGTGGCGCAGATCAACGAGAAGGGAAGCAGGTCGACCCTGCCAAGACGGAAGGCGGGAGCGGCAACAACGCTCGTCTGAGATGGAGTATTCAAATCGTCATCATGGGCCTCCTGGCCGCCGTGGTGCTGGCACTGTGGTTCGGGAAAGGCGCCGATCAGGACCCCCCTGAGGTCGGGCCTCTGTCCACGGAGGGGCAACCTGTACTACCCTCGGACCTCAAGCCTGCCTCTGGACCTGCGAAAGTCGCGCCTCGTGCTCAGGGCATTGGTGTCGTTGACGGATACTGGGACCGCAAGAGAGTCGGCTGCAAAGGCGAGGAGTCGAATAGCTCTCAGTTCGATATCTACTTCCTGAAGAAGGGCTATTCCTGGAAAAAAGACAGCAGCACTGAGATTGCATTCAATGATGTTGTCGTTCCTTCCAATAAGCTGCTGGAGGGAGACGAGTTTCGAGGGGATCTCCGGACGCTGTACTCAGACTTCATCTCCGTCGGAAGCGCCAGCAATGAAGGCCTGGTATCGACGGATGTCGGGCAACAGGAGCTGGCTCGACTTCGTGCCTTACAGCTGGGTTCCTGGCTCCAGGGTCTGCTTGGTGGGCTGCCCGATGTCCGCATGCATCGTTTGAACCTTGGTCTTCATAAAGCCGTCGATCGTTCCGACGCCGCCGCAGCCAGTCATCGAGCCGTAGTGTTTATCGGCGGGGTTCGTCGAGATAACGCGCTCCCAAGGGACATCCTGCAGCTGCGCGAAGAGCTACACTGCGCCCTAACAACGGATCTGGCGGTCGAGCATTGGCCCATGAAGCCGGACGACTTCCACCTCTTCGACTGGATCTGAACTTCCACCGATGGAGACGTCGGTAGGACGCAGCCGGGGGCGAGAGATGCCGCGCGCCGCCTACGTGCTGGTCAGCTCCTGCCGCGCGTCGAGCGCGGCTGCGAACGCGACGGTGGCCATGCTGGCGAGACCTCTCCCTCCACTGGCAACCGTCCCCAAGTCTGTTCCCCCGGGGGAATGAAGCTGCACCAACTGAGCGGTGACAGCACTCGACCTCGGGGCGGCCGCGCGGACCCATCTGGTGGTCGGTTACCCTTGTCGTCAGCCGGGGCGCCACGAGAGAGGCCAGAGGCGCGCCGCGGGGCGGCGTGCGCCTCGCCCCCCTTCCCCGCGACGGACCTTCGGCGCAAGCGCGTGCCAGTGGCGCCCGGAACGCTGGAGATCGGTCAACCGCGGAACTGCCTGCTGCGGAATTGTTTGGAGCATGAGCGCCTCGAGGGCCTAACCCACTCCGTTATCGCTCGCGCAGAAGAGATCGGCTCAGACATGGAGGGTGCACTTCTGGGGCCAAGTCCTCCGTCGTCGCCGATGACCGCGCCTACCGCCGCACCAGGAGCACGTAGATGAAGTGCTCGGAGCGGTCCTGGAGGATGCCCTCACCCCCCGGGGCGATGTTGGCACGCTCCAGGAGGAACCCGGTGCTATGCATATGCTCAATGAGAGACTGCTCCATGCGGGCAGCCCAGTCCGGACCAAGGGCTTTCCAGAGCAGAACCATCCTCTCCCAGCCATCGGGCGCGTGCCGGCGCCAGCGTGCATGGGGGTCGGTCGTGCAGCCGATCTTGATCCGCTGCGAGTGCCGCATGTAGCCATTGAGCGAGCGCTTGAGGTCGGCCAGCGCCGCAGTGAAGCCCTTCTCTACGATTCGAAGCTCGACGGACACGACCCATCCTCCTGCTCAGCATCGTTCTGGCTGGCCGGACGATCATAGCACACGAGAATCGACAAAGATCTGTCTTTCGAACGGACCATGTCAACAAGAGACCCCCGGCCGCAGCCAAGGGCAGACTGCACCGAGCGCCACCAACGTCTTCGGCACCTCCAGCGGTTGCGGGTTCTCCGACAGGCGCTCGCGCCACGCCCCAAGGCGTCAGCCGAGTTCTTCGCGCCGCCGCCTCCAGGGCAGGGCCATCCTCTCGAACTCTGTCGAGCACGTTGGGTGGGCCCTCCTGATAGACTGAGTCCCGGACCTGCCGTCGGGCACCAGCTTAGGCTATCTGCGTGGCATGTAGGAGGTCATGGCCGTGAAGATCCTGAGTAAAAAGAAGGTGATCAGCGAGGCCCAGAGCCGCCTGGTGAGCGCCGTGGAGCGGTCAGCTGACGGGCCGTGGGACCCTGCAACGCTCGGCTACCAGGGCGGCGCATCCGAGGCACAGGTGTACCGGCTCACCGCGCTGAACCTCTGGGCCGGCTTCGGCCAGGCCGGGAATCGGTACTGGAATGCCTTCGGACTCGGGGATCCGAACGACACGAGCATCGTCGTTGAGGTCAACCCGCCGCGCCAAGGCATCAATCGCCGTTGCTCTGGCGCATTTGCCGAAGACGACGACGGCGAGGTCTACCTCGTCCATCGAGGCAGGGTCGGAGGCGGCCGTGAAGGGATCGGCAAGTCAGCCTTCCTCAACTGGTGGTCGGGCCCACTTCGTGACGTCGAGGACGATGACCGCACGAACCAGGTCGTCGTGGTGGGTCGGCTGGGAGACGAGCATTTCGCGGCCCGTCTGGCCTCGTTCGTTCACCTTGTGCACACGTTCAAGGCTTGGGCAACCGGCTCAGAAGAAGGAGGCGACGAGCAGGTCATCGATGAGACCGAGACCCTGAAAAATTCCGGACACACCTTCCGACCGGAACGCACGGAGAAGCGAACCAAGACGAAGATCTCAACCGAGATCGAAGCCGAGAGCACGCACGGAATGGTAGTCGTCGCCCTTCACAAGGCGCTGAAGACGCTAGGAATTGCGGCCTACAACGACAAGCATCGCGATCTCTACGTGCTCGATGACGACCGCAAGGCTCGCCTGCTCCTCGAGGTGAAGTCGGCCGCATCGACCACCTGCATCTACGAGGCCGTAGGGCAACTTGCCTACCATGGGGAGGGGTGGGCCGATCATCGCGCGGTCGTATTCCCCACGCCTGTCTCAGCGCCACACGTCAAGCGTCTCGAGGAACTCAACGTCAAGTTATTGAAGTTCGCTTGGAAAGGGCAGCGGATCGTGTTCCCGGGCCTCCGCGACCTCTTGAGATCTTGTGGCCTTGAGCCAAAGACCTCGGAGCGCTGACCCTTTTGGGCGGGTCCGAACGAGAAACCTCCGGCCTCAGCCGAGGGCAGGCAGCGCCAAGCGCCACCTACTCCGTCGTGGGTACCCCATTCCGCGGCCCGAAGCGGCGGCTGAACTCCTTCCTCGCCGTCTCCTCGAACGCCGCATCCGCTCCTTCAGGCAGGACCAGCGCGGCGCGCAGCTCCTGCCGCGCGTCGAGGACCGCCCCGAGCGCATCGGTGGTGGCGCCCAGCAACGCCTGCGCCGCTCCGATGGCAGCGGCCAGGTCATGCGGATCGGCCTCCTCGCCGCTCGCGTAGGCGCGGGCGAAGCGGACGGCGAGGCCGTCGAGATCGCGGAGTTGGTCGGCGAGGCGCGCACCGCCTTCGACGCGCGTCGACGCGGAGCCACGCTCGCCGTACGCGGCCCAGCCGAGATGCCTCGTGGTCACGGCGGCCGGAAGGCTCTACTCTTAAAGGGAGGGCACGAAGATGCGCATGAAGTTGACCTCCTGCATCCTATTGCTGCTTCGAGCCGTCGCGGCGGGAGCGTTCAGCTGGTGCATGGGCTGTGGGCTCGATGCCACGACAGACAGCGCGACGGACTCGGCTTCGGACTCTGCAGCGCCGGTGGACCTCGACGGCGACGGCTATCCAGCTGGCGAGGACTGCGACGACAGCGACCCGAGCTCCGTGCCGACCACCGAGGTCTATGGGGATGCCATCGACCAGGACTGCGACGGCGAGGCTGAGGACCTCGACGTCATCCTTCCCTCTCTCGACGGGCAGGAGAGGCTCGGCACGGCCCTCGAGATCGTAGACGCCACGGGCGACGGCGTCGCGGACCTCTGGTTCAGCATCTCCGGCTACGGCGAGGATCAAGGCATCTACCTGTTGAACGGGCCGCTCGGAGACGACCTCGCCGTCCCCTCGGAGCCGACCTGGGAGCCCTTCGCCAGAGACTCCTGGCCGGGCGCCGACCTCGACGCCAGCGGCGACCTCGACGGCGACGGGGTCAACGACTTCGTGGTCAGCTCCCCCTTCGTGGACGACTACAAGGGCGCGGTCATGGTCGTCTACGGCCCTGGCGCCGACGGGGGCAGCCTGCGGGAGGTCGAGGACCGCTTCCTCGGTACGAGCGCGCGCTACTACATCGGGGACTCGGTCTCGAGCTCGGGAGACCTCGACGGAGATGGACAGGGCGACCTGCTCATCGGAGCCATGGCCGCCGAAGACACGCTCATCGGCGAAGGCGCGCTCTTCGTCCTTGGGGGGCCGGTCGAGGGTACGCTCGAAGAGGAGGACGCGCTGGCCGCCGTGTTCGGAGGAGAGGAGTACCAGGACTTCGGCCATGCGGTCGCGCATCTGGGCGACACCGATGGCGACGGCTTCGGGGACTTCGTCGTGGGGGGGCCGAGCCAGGGCAGCACCGCGCCTTCCGACCTGGCCGCCATCGGCCTCGGGCCAATCTCGGGCACCATGACCGCCGCCGACCTTGATATCCGGCTCGCGGCCGACAGCAGCACGGACGCGGGGGACACCGTGGCGGGCGCAGACATGAACGGGGACGGCTACGGGGACGCGATCGTCGGGGCATCCGGGCGATCAGGCTACCGAACGTCGACCCTGGGAGCGGTCTACGTGGTCTTTGGCCCGATGGCATCGGGCTTGCTCAGCGACGCAGACCTCGTGGCGTGGACCTCGAACTCGCATGGCTACCTGGGCGAGACGCTCGTGGTGGCTGACGTGGACCAGGACGGCGTCGTGGACCTGCTGATGGGGTCACCGAACGCCAACGACTTCGACCTCGATCTCGATGGCATCGCCGTGCTGCTCTACGGCCCGGAGACGGGCTCCTTAGAGGTCGGGCCCGCAGCCTCGGGTGTGGTCTTCGGCGGACACGACAACCAACACCTCGCGGGCTCCCTGGGGGTTGGAGACCTCAATGACGACGGGGCGAACGACCTGGTCTTCGGGATGCCGCGCTCGACGATCGATGGTCCAGGCACGGGCGCCATCGGTTTCTCCTGGGGGGACGACTGGTGAGCTACGGAGGAGCGCCACCAGTGATGTGCCACCCCTGGTTGGGGACGTTCCCAGAGAGGCGGGTGGCGCACTGCCTGGCTGAGGACCCTGCCCCGACCGACGCCCCCCCGGCCAAGGCCGAGGGCAGGCAGCGCCGAGGCACCGCCTACGCCGTCGTCGTCTCCTCCCCCGCGGATCCTCGGGCAGCCGCTCGCTCCGCCCATAGCGCCGGCTGAGTTCCTCCCGCACCGCCGCCTCGAGCGCCTCATCCGCCCCCGCGGGCAGCACGAGCGTGGCGCGCAGCTCCTGGCGTGCATCGAGGACCGCCCCTAGCGCGTCGGCCGTGGCCGCCAGCAGCGCCTGCACCGCGCCGATCGCAGCCGCCAGGTCCCGCGGATCGGCCTCCTCGCCGCTCGCGTAGGCGCGAGCGAAGCGGACGGCGAGGACGTCGAGGTCGCGGAGCTGGTCGGCGCGTTGGCGTAGGTTCGTTTGGGCTGGAGGCACGCGTCCCTATGCGAGCCGCCCTTGCGTCAAGTCCCCTGGGCGACACATCCACCGGTTCCGCAGAGCAGATCAGCCAAATGGGAGCGACATGGTGGCGTTTTGCCAAGGTGGGTCTGGACCCAGCCGGCCTATAGCACTCCCTGTGGCGGACTTGATTCTGGGCGGGAAGTCCTCGGTAGTGCTAAGAGCTTGGTTCACAGGAGGTCGAAGATGCGTAGGAGAGTCGCATGGCTCGTTGGGCTGATTGTGGGCCTCTGGGAAAATTCGGTCTTGGCTGGTGAAGCTGACCCAGAGGCTCAAATCCAGGTCGATACCAGGGGAATTCCACTTCCCGCATGGACCTGGCAGGCAATGACCGTAGAAGCATGGCAGAAGATCTGCGGTGAGCTTGGCCTAGGGAAATTGGAACGGGCCATTATCACAAAGGACGACTACCGGTGTACATCCGCCCAGAACAAGTCCTCACCCCGGCCAGCACCGGTGTTGACGATACCACCGCCGCCGAATCGGTCAGTGGGGAATTGGCGTCCCTACTACGTCAGAATCATTCCAGTAGCAGTTGAATCTTCTAGTGGAGCCATGCTCTATCGCGCTGTCGAAACCCGCCAGTATCAGGCTCTAGGGGGTGCAGAGGCGATGGACGTGATCCAGGCATTCCGCGAGAAGTATGGCAACCAAGGATTGCAGAAATGTACCGCCGAGAATTCCACACAGGATCTCTCTGAAAGGGCGGGATGCCTCGATCAGTATGTGCTCTACATTCCTGGACGGCACGTTGATGGGCATCTCGTCTATCGGGAGTACTTGATCTGGTATCACCTGGCACACGGAATTGAAAACCTTGGTCTCACACTGACAGTTGATACCGTGGGCCGATACATTGAGCTCAAGGCCAGCATGTGGATTCAAAGTATTCCATCCGGTAGTCAGGCGGAGGGTGTTGAGGCAATCAAGTCCAAGTTGTAGTAGGTGAGTTCATCAGCTTGGAGTAGCCCAGGACTTTCTATCCAGGCTTACGCAGCGATGTAGTCGGCACCCATCACTGGCCCTGAGCTGCGCTCCTGCACGAGAAACCCCCGGCCGCAGCCGAGGGCAGGCCGCGCCGAGCGCCACCTACGCCGTGGTCGCCTCCTCCGCGCACACCCCGATGCGCCGACTGAGTTCCTCGCGCACCGCCGCCTCCGGTACCAGATCCGCGCCTTCGGTCAGCACGAGGGCCCACGTGCAGCCTCCATGGCCGCCCTGAGCGCGACGGCGCCCTGTTTGCGCAGTACTCTTTTTGCCGAAGGCCTCACCATGCCGGTTCCCCTGCATCTCCTCCGATTCCAGACCACGGCGGCGAAGGTGTCCTTGGCAGCGCGGTTCGGACTGCCGAACGGACCCCGGATGCAGGACTGGGCATGGGAGGTGGCAGACCCCGCTCGGATTGATGAGTTTCTCGCTGCCTACGAGCACGAGCCGCTGTCGGACGACGAGCGGTTCTGCCTCATGGAGATTCTGCTGCAGTCGTTCGAGGACCTCGGTGGTGCCCACGAGCTGGACGCGCGCTGGAAGCGGGTGCTGGCGCTGCTGGACCGCAGGATTGACCTTCACGTCGCTTCGGTCTGGTACTGGTCGCGCGCTGACGAGTCTGATGGAGAAGACTTCGAAGTCACGCCCTCCCTGCGCGCGCTACTTTCGCGACACCGCGAGCGCTTCGAGCGGCCCGGTACATCCTCGCCCACCTGAACGAGAAACCCCCGGCCGCAGCCGAGGGCAGGCAGCGCCGAGCGCCACCTACGCCGTGGTCGTGTCCTCCACCCTTGGATCCTCAGGCAGCCGCTCGCCCCGCCCGTAGCGCCGGCTGAGCTCCTCCCGTGCTGCCGCTTCCAGCGCTTCGTCGGCCCCGTCGGGCAGCACGAGCGCGGCGTGCAGCTCCTGCCGCGCGTCGAGGACTGCGCCCAGCGCATCGGTGGTGGCGCCGAGCAGCGCCTGCGCCGCGCCGATGGCGGCGGCTAGGTCCTGCGGATCGGCCTCCTACCCGCTCGCGTAGGCGCGGGCGAAGCGGTGGACCGGCGCCCGGAGCAGCAGCACCACGTAGAGCGTCTCGGGGCCCTCGTGCGGCTCCAGGATCTCGATGCGGGGTGCGGTGGGCAGCGCGGACAGGGGAGGCCTCCGCCCGGCGGGCAGAGGCCGTCCGGGACGAGGCGATTCACGCTTCGATGGCCGCCTTCATCAAGCGGTGACCGCGAAGAAGATCGAGGTTCAACGTCTATGGGCGTAGAGCGCGGCGGGTGGGCGAACGGGCCGTGAGCGGGGGTGGATGTTCCCCCGGGGGAGTGACGTCCCGTGCCCCCAGGAGCCCGCCATGCGCACCGACATCCACGTGATCCTGGACCGTTAGCCAGCTTTTCACAGCCTCCCACAGGAGCAGCGCCGTGCACTCGCCCAGGATCTGGTGCGCGTGGTCGCGTTCCTCCAGGACCCGGCACTCGAAGAGCAGATCCGGGATCAGGAGGAAGTTCGTGGTCTGATCGGCGACGTGGACTTCCCGAGCTTCGTCGCCGAGCTGATCAGGGGCGTCTTCCAGGCGATCGTCCAGTCCAGCATCGAGCAGATGAAGGCGTACGCCGAGATGGTCCAGGCGGTCGCGAAGTCCCTCGACGACTTCACCAAGGACGCCGAGGACAAGGACCGAGACCACCTCACGGGTCGCTACCCCCAACTCGCCACGATGGTGCTCATGGGCATCAACCGGATTGTGGTCACGGACGGCAGGATCAAGGGCAAGGTCCACTTCGACCTCAAGTCCCGCGACCCCGATGATAGCCACAACTGACCCCTTCCGTCCCACGATAGCCAACCACTAACACCACTTATCTTGACATCGACCCTAATATCCGCTATGCTACCCCATGACCTCCGCGCGCACCGCTGCCCTGGAGCTGCTGGCTACCACAGGGCGTGCACCGAGCCCGCTTGGCGCGCCTTCCGCCAACGACAGCCGGCTGGCCCACGAGGTCATCGTGCTCGCGGACCTGGAGCAGCGGTTGGCGCAGGCCGATGCGCAGGGGGATGCGCGAGGGGCTGTGCGCCTGGCTGTGCTGGTGGCCGCGCGACGGGATCGATTGGCGGAGTCCCAGCGTACGTTGATTCCGGAGGGGGAGCCTGAGGCGTTTGAGCTGGCTCTGGAGACGTTGATGGTGCACCACGCGCGAGGTCGGTTGTAGGAGGACAGCCCGCCGAGCCTCAGGAGGCGCCCCTGATCGGGGATGCGGTGCAGCCCCACCATGGTCAGCCGAGGCCTACCCTACCCCCACACGCTGCGTGCGCGCGTGGCCTCGCAGAGGCGCTTCCTCGCGATCGTCCTCTCCAGCTCCCGCACCGCCCCGAGTAGCTCCCGCTGAAGATGGCGCTCGTACCGTTCCAGCGCTCGCAGCGGCCTCTCTCCGGGCAACAAACGAGCCTCCAACGCTGCCAAGTCCCCATGGTGGGCCTCTTGATCGGCGACCTCTCGGAGGCCGGTCATCATCGTGAGGGCCGATTGGGCATTGGCCAGGAAGGAGGTCCGGACCTCGGAGGAGGCGTCGGCCTCGCGAAGGCCGTCGAGGTGCTGGAGCAGGGTCGCGCCGATGCCGTGGGGGGTGCCGTCGAAACTGGCGCCGAAGATGGATGTGAGGCTCACTCGGGCTGCGGACTCCGATGGGAGGGGGCCGTGCGCGACCTGGTCGTGGAGGCTCTGGAGCTGCTCGACCGCCCCGGCGAGGCGATGGGGGTTCGTGCTCAGGGCTGCGCCGTTGGAGCCGCGGAGCCCGAGCGCAGGGGTGCGGCTCTCGCGCAGGCGGTCGGTGGCGCGCGACCAGAAGAGGCCGAGCGTCGCTAAGGTGACGAGGCCGCGCTCCATCTTGGGGATCCGTTGGAGGCGCCAGGCGAGGGACGCCACGCGATCAAGGAGGAGGGATTCCAGGGGGCCGCGGACGCCGTAGTGCTGGGCGAGGTCGTGGCGCAGCTGGGCGTAGGCGGTGGCGTCTTCGGCGGCATCGCCGTGGACGAGGACGGGGGCGGGAGCAAGCGGCGCGCCGTCTTCCTCGATCCCGTGCTCGGCGTCGGGGTGAGGCGCGGGACAGGGGAAGTCTTCGCGTTCTCGATCAGGAAGGGCGTTCATTGGGACCTCTTCGCCCTGGCCGGGGCTTCGTCGAATACACGGTCTGCGAAGCCGGGACACAGAGGGGTCCGCTACCCGGCCTGGGAGACGGGTTCGGGCTCGGGGGGCGGCTTGCGCGGGCGGCCCCGACGGCCCTTCGGTGCCTCCACGGGCGCGCAGTCACCGGGCTGCGCCGGAGCTTCGGCCTCACCGCCCGGCGGGCCCGGTGCGGCCTCTGTGGCGCGGTCCTGGGCCTCGGGGGGTGCAGCGAACTTCAAGGGTTTCCGAGGCGCCATTCCTAACGCGGCTGTGCTGGGGGCGTGCAGGAGGGGGCTGGACCGACGCGCTGCGATCTCTGTGGGAGTGCCCAAGAATGCTCGTTGGGGGTGGGGGGACAGGTGGATAGCCTGCGTCAATTCTACACAAAAGCCCGGTGCGCCGCGCGCCTGGCTGCATGCATCCGCACCGCAGAGGCAGACGACCTCAGTGCCGCGACCGTGGCCCGCCGATTTTCGAGGAGTCCTGACAGGCGCCGGCCCTGCGTCCTTGCTCGCGCCGCGCCGCGGGCGGGATCCTGGCCACGAACGCGCCCACCCGCGGGAGCCCCCCATGTCCAACCGGCCGCACCCCGACACCCTCGTCCTGCCGAGCCCGCAGACCCGCGACCGCGACGCCTGGATCTGGCGTCCGCGCGCCGATTTCGCACCCTGGCTGCGCGAGCAGCGGCGCCTCCACCAGCTCACGCTGAAGGTGGCCGCGGAGCGCCTCGGCGTGACGCTCACCCGCCTGCACAAGCTGGAGACCGGCGGTCGGGTCCGCGCCCCCTCTCTGGAGCTGATCGCCGGCATCGCCGCGCTGTATGGCCGCGAGATCGACGACGTGATCGGGCGCGCCGGCTTCAGGATGGAGCTGCCCGCCGAGCTGCGCGACGCCGCCCGCTGTGACGAGACCTTCGCGGCGCTGGTCTTGCACCCGGCGCTGCGGCCGGCGTGCATGGACGAGCGCTGGGTGGAGTCCTACAGCCGGATCCAGAAGGCGCAGTGGGTGGAGTTCGCACGGCGGCTGCTGGAGCTGGCACGGGGCGGAGGGGTGACGATGGAGGGGATCGTCGGGGAGGGAGACAGCGGAGGGGCGAGAGTCGCGTAGGCTGAATGGGCGAGAGCGAAGAAGTGTGCTTCGAGGCCCTGGACCCGCCGCCAGACCCGGAGCGCCCTCGGCGCAGCCGCGAGCGGCTCGACGCCGAGGGTCTCGTGGATATAGGCGCCCAGCTCGGCGTGGTCGAAGTACCGCTGGAAGGTGTTGAGCCGCGTGAGGAAGCCGTCGCCGAACGGGACCTTGGTGGCGCCGGCCTGGTCCACCAGGAGCTGCGCGGAGACCACGAGCACGCGCCGCGCCAGCGACCAGGCTCGTCGGAGGGCGTCGGCGCGCTCGGCCGTGTCCTCGATGACGTTGAGGACGTAGCCGAGGTTCACGAGGTCGGACTCTGCCAGAGGCTGGTCCGCGGCGTAGTAGGGATCCCAGCAGCCGACCGGGACGCCGCGCTCGCGGAGCCGCGCCACGTCGCCGCCGTGCCCGCAGCCGTAGTCGAAGGCGCTGGCTCCGTCTGGCAGGAGCCCGTGCTCCAGCGCGAGGCGCACCGGTCGGGACAGGTCCGTGCGGACCAGGGCGGTGCGGTGGCGGTCGATAGTGGGGAGGTCGGCGGGCATGGATTGAGGCTCTCAGAGCGATAATCCGTCAGGTCCATCTGGCCAAGAGAGGAGGCCGAAGGCGTGGCATCCTCGAGGAGGCGCTGACACTTCAGGACGCTCTCCCTCGCCTGGCTCGAATCCGCCCGCCACTGGCCCCAGACACCCCAGGTCGATGGACGTTCGGGAGAGCCTCCCCCCATGCGCAGCGCCTGCTCCCTCCCCGTCGACGGACCCGTCGACGAATCCGTCGACGAATCCGTCGACCACCACCTCCGCTCCCTCCCGAATTCCACCCCTTCCTCCATTGGCACGGACCTTGCTGAACAGATGTTCGGGTCTGCTCATCGGTGAGCAGGCCCTGCCCATCCTCTCCCCGGAGCCCCGCCCGTCCAATGACCGCCTCCTCGCGAGCACCACGCCACGCCGCGTCGCCCGAACTCGTGGTCCGCAGCCGCGCGATGGCGAAGGTGCTGGAGCAGGCGGCGAAGGCGGCGCCGACGGGCTGCCATGTGCTGATCCTCGGCGAGCGAGGCGTGGGAAAGGAGCGCGTGGCGCGCCACCTGCACACGCTGAGCGGTCGGTCGGGGCCGCTGGTGGCGGTGAACTGCGCGACGATCCAGCCCGCGCTGGCGGAGTCCACGCTGTTCGGGCACACGCGGGGCGCGTTCACGGGGGCGAGCGGAGCGGCGCCGGGCCTGGTGCGCGCGGCGGAGGGCGGGACGCTGTTCCTGGACGAGGTGGGTGAGCTGTCGTCCGACGTGCAGGCGCGGCTGCTGCGGCTCCTGCAGGAGCGCGTGATCCAGCCCGTAGGCGAGCGAGAGCGCCCGGTCAACGTGGCGATCGTGGCGGCGACGAACGCGGATCTGGACGGGCTGGTGTCGCAGGGGAGGTTCAGGGCGGACCTGCTGGACCGGCTGCGGCTCGTGACGCTGCGCGTGCCGCCGCTGCGGGAGCGGCGCGAGGAGATCGTGCCGTTGGCGGAGCACTTCCTGGCCTCGGCGCCCGAGCTGGCAGGGGCCTCCCGGCCGCGCCTGAGCGCTGGGGCGCGGGCGGTCCTGCGAGCGCACGCCTGGCCGGGCAACGCGCGCGAGCTGCGCAACGTGGTGCTGAGCGCGGCGATCCTCGAGGGCGAGGCGACGCTGACGGCTCAGGCGGCGCGACGAGCCCTCGCGAGCGGCGAGGGGCCGACCGAGGCGCCGCAGGGAGCGCAGGATCTGGGCGGGCTCCGGCCGGGCCAGCGCTACGCCATCCGCGAGCTGCTCCCGGTCTTCGGCCTCCCACGCGGGACGATGAAGCGCCGGGCCCAGGCGCTGGTGAGCCAGGGCCTGCTGCTCGCCGAGGGCGCCGGCGCCGCGCGCCGCTACCGTCTGCCCGCACCAGCCTTGCCTCCCGCGAGCCCGGGGCCCCACGGGCGCCTCGCGGCGCGGCTGCTCGACGCGCTGTCCACGAACCAGAGCCTGTCCACGGGAGAGCTGGTGCGCGCCCTCGGCAGCTCGCGCTCCAGCGTGAAGCGGTCGCTCTCCGAGCTGACCACGGCGGGCCTGCTCACACGCGACGGGATCGGGCGCGCCGCGCGGGTGAGGCTCGCACCGACGCAGGACGAAGAGCCGGTGGGCGTCCTGGCAGGTCCCTCCGGCGGTGAGATCTCCCAACAGAATCCGGACCCGCCGAAGGCGTCGTCGCGCGTCTCGACATCCAACGCAACGGAGGCGCGTCGCCGAGCGCAGGAGGCGCACGCGCTGCACCTGCTGGAGACGGAGGGCTCGCTCACGGCCCACGCGCTCGCCGTCGCGCTCGGGCAGAGCGCGCGCACCGCCGAGCGGGTGCTCCGGCGGCTCTCGGAGCAGGGGCTGCTGCGCTCGGAGGGCTTCGCGCGGGCTCGGCGCTACCTCGCACCATCGGCCGCGAAGGCTACATCTGCGCCTGCGCGCGCAGTCCTCTCGCTGAACGGGCACGGCCTCGCCCCGGAGCTGCTGCGCGTCGCCCTCCTCCTCGCGGCCAGGCCGTCCGGCGTGTCGCCTCGCGCGCTCGCCTCGCGCGGCGCCGTCCCCGAGCGCGAGGCCGCGCGCCTGCTCGGGAGCCTGGGCTCGGTCGGTCTGCTCGCGCCGCTCCCTGGCCCGATGGCGGGATGGCGGCTTCACCCGGGCCCCGAGCGGGCTGGCGACACCTCGTAGCAGGACGGGTCAGGCCCACCGCGGATCGTCGAGCCAGCCGATGCACTGCTCGGGGTTGATACCGATGCCCTCAGCCGCGTGCGTCAGCAGGTGACCGGGGACCCAGGCGAGCAGGACCCAGAGCTGCGGGGCCGGACCTGCGCCGCTCGGGTCGGCGCCAATCTGGATCGCCAGCGCGCGCGGCAGGTGCCGGAGCGCCAGCCAGGTGTCCCAGCCGGGGACGTTGTGGGCGTTGAAGAGCCCATCCGAGGCCACCTCTGCGGCGCTGTCGAACAGGTCCTGCTCGGGAACGTGCCAGCAGATCCCGCCCGTCGCCGGGGTTGAGCCGGGGAGCGCTGCTGTCGCGTCGCCCAGGAGCGCGCGCCGATGCGCGACGAGGGCCTCCACCAGGCTCACCTGCGTCGCCGCGGCCTGGCCCAGGGAAGGTGTCGGGATCGCGCCATCGTCGGTCAGCAGGCCCGGGTTCAGCGCGGCGCTCCAGACCTCGGCCGGCGTGCGCGCTCGCCGGCACCAGCGATCCGCCTCCTGGGCACGCCGCCAGAGATCGGGGATCTCCGCCGCGACGGCGCTCATCGCGTCGGGCGAGGTCGCGGAGGATCTGCGTCCGTCAGCGAACGAGGAGGACAGGTCTGGCTCCGAGGGGAGGGGAGGGGAGGACCCAGGATCGGTGATCCAGTCGTGGCCCGCAAGCGCGCCCTTGTCGCGATTCGTGTCGCGATTCGTCGAGGCTCCGGGGCGGTGCTGGGTTCAAGTCCAGCAGCCGGGTCGAGGGGGGCCTGGCGTGCTCCCCGGCGAGGGCTGCCCCCGGGGCGGCGCCGTGTCGGGATTCTCAAATTCAGGCCGGGCGGTGACGTCGGGCACCTGTCGCGATTCGTGTCGCGATTCTCCGAGGACGCGCCGCCGACCCGGGCTATCGCCGAGTCGCGACACCCGCGCTGGCGTGTCGCGATTCGACCCAGACGCGCGACGCCCCTGCCATCGGCGAGCGGGCAGGGGCGTCCGGGTTGTCGCGATTCCTGGATATGCCGCCTGTAACAGCGCGTATCACGCGCGTCACTCAGGCCGAGCGCGCCATCCGGCGACCGAGCAGCCCCGGCCAGCGCGCCTCGAAGGCCGCGACCTGCTCTCCCACCGGCAGGCGGGCGATGCTTTGCAGGTGCTTCACCGGGACCGGCACGGGCAGCGGTCGCGGCTGGTCGAGCGCGGCCAGGAGCTGCGGCGCCAGCTTCAGCAGGTCCAGGTAGGTACAGACCGTCACGTTCGAGATCTGAAGCATCTTCGCCAGCTCTCGCGCCGAGCGCGCCTCGCCGGTCGCCAGCAGCCCCGCCCAGGCGCGCGCCTGCTCGAAGACCGGGCGCAGGCCCCGGCGGAACTGCTTTTGGGGTTGGGGCCGCGCGGGCATGACCTTGTGTTGGACGAAGGCCCGGACCTGCCCGAGCAGCTCCTCGAACAGCGCGCGCGCTATCGCCGGCTTCCGCCGCATCGCCACCTCGCGGAGCTGCAGGTCCGACAGCGCCGCCGCCAGCGAGCGAGGACGCCGGATCTCCGCCTGGATCTCCTCGGGCAGGCGGGCGAGCTGCATCAGCTTGCGGATCCAGGTGCCCGTGCAGCCCACCTCCGCCGCCATGTCAGCGATCTTCCGGCCTTCCTTGTGCGCTTCGAGCGCCGCGCGCCCCATCGTCAGCCGCTGCACCAGCGTCGTCCGCCGCTCGTGCAGCGGGTCGAGCCCCCCCGGGCCGATCACCGACACCTCCGCCACCGGCCGCGCCTCCGCCAGCGCCGCCTGAGCCTGGGCGGCGAAGCCCCGTCGGCCCGCCTGCCGGGAGAGGGCCCTCGCGTGGCGTTCTACGACCTCTTCGGCGGGGGGCGGCTCGGCCGGCTCGAAACACCAGCCCGAAGGCACAGAACCTCTGACCGTCCAGCTGGCGATCAGGGGTTCGTGATCTTCGTGATCAGAGATGGCTCCCCCTCATGGACCAAGGAAAGAACGTTCAGTGTCGCGTGCTCCATGCCTGGCTCCCATGGACGCCGGAGGACGCGCGAAGGTGAGGGGGCCGACGACGACGCTGAAGCCCCTGCGACGCCCCCCGCCCGTCCCTCAAGCCTCGACCACTACCGCCGCTGGCGGCAGCTCCTGGACGACGGCGCACACCCGAGCCAGGCCGCG
>CAZKWG010000018.1:0-26705 GCA_964556105.1 uncultured Enterobacterales bacterium
TCGCGCTCGGCGTGCTGGAGGCGCTGAAGGCCCGCGCGCGTGTGACGGCGCAGCGGCGGCTGACGTCGAAGGACGCCTGACAGGCGAGCGCAGCTCCGGTCCTGTGGCGAGGGGCTCTGAGCGGATTAGATCACCTGTGATGCGCAACGGACCGAACTTCGCCGACCCCGAGTACGAGCCCACGGACGAGGAGCTCGCGGAGCTCATGCGCGAGGCGTTCTCAGGCATTGGTGAGGCGCGCGAGCAGAGCCTCCGAGAGATGAGGGCGAGAATTGCCGCCGCACAGGAGCTGGCTCGGGCTCGCATCGGCGATCTGCGTAGACAGGCGACCGGTGGGTCGTGAGGCCCGTCCTCCTGATAGTCGCGGGGCCGAACGGCACGGGTAAGACGACCGTGACCGTTCGGCTGCGCGCTGAACGCTGGAGTGAAGGGGTCGAGTATCTGAATCCAGATGACATCGCCCGCGACCGTTTCGGCGACTGGAACTCGCAGAATGCGGTTATGCAGGCCGCGCATTGGGCTCAGGCGCGCCGCGAGTCGCTGCTCGCGGTTCGACAGGGCATCGCGTTCGAGACCGTTTTCTCGGCCCCGGACAAGGTTGACTTCGTCGCCAGAGCCAGGGCGGTTGGCTACTTCGTTCGCATGTTCTTCATCGGCACGAGCGATCCCAGGATCAACGCGGCCCGCGTCGCCGATCGGGTCATACGGGGTGGTCACACCGTGCCCATTGAGAAGATCGTCAGCCGATACGAACGCTCCATGTCAAACCTCGTGTTGGCGATAGGCCTGGCGGATCGCGTCTACTTGTACGACAACTCCCTGGACGGGGTCGAGGCACGCCTCTGTGCTCGAACCGTCGATGGGACGCTCCGGAAGGTCTACGGCGAGCTGCCTTTGTGGATTTCCTCGGTCGTTGATCCATTGGAACGACATCCTCGGTATGCCGATCTTCGATCCACCTGAACGACATCCTGCTCGACGCAGAACCTGATCCCCAGGAGGGAACGGCGGCGTTCGGAATTGGGAGATTCTTGACAGGAGAGGGCGGGCTCCAAGCGCCGATTCGGGCATCGCTCTGGTATTTTCGGTGATGAACCTCGGAGCGACGCCATGAGACCCGGAGCCTTCGCGCTCTCCCTACTTCTCGCCTGCGAGCCCGAGAAGAGCGATGGGGAGGTCGATCTGGGTGGGGATTGTGCTCCAACGGCGGGCGGCTGTGACGACGACCAGCCCGTCGCAGCGGAGGTCTGCGATGGCGTGGACAACGACGGCGACGGCAGCACAGACGAGGGCGTGACCTCGACCTACTTCCGAGACCTGGACGGTGACGGCTATGGGAAGCCCTCCGAGCCTGTCGTGGCCTGCGCTCAGCCGGCAGGCTTTGTCCCGGACGCCACAGACTGCAACGACCTGTCCAGCGCTGCGCATCCGGGCGCGGCGGAGCCCTGCGATGGTCGGGACAATGACTGTGACGGGATCGCTGATGATGAGCCAGAAACCAATGTCTGGCTCCGGGACGCAGACGCCGACACCTTCGGCGACCCATCGACCACCTACACGGGATGTCCCGGCCCCGACGGCTACCTCCAGGACGACGGCGATGCCTCCGACTGCGATGACGGGGACGCCAGTCGCTACCCTGGCGCGTCGGAGATCTGCGACGACGGTGTGCTGCAGGACTGCGAGGGCACCGAGGAGGAGGCGCTGGCGGAGTGCGCGTGGGACACAGAAGAGTCGCTCTCGGTCGCCTCCTGGAAGCTTGTCGCTGAGGGGGCGTGGGATTGGCTGGGAGTGGCGGTCTCCGGCGCGGGAGATGTAGACGGAGATGGCCTGGATGACGTGCTGATCGGCGCCATGAGGGAGCACGGCGCCGGCCGTCATGCGGGCGCGGCGTACCTGTTGCGCGGCGGTGGCGCGCTTCGCACCGGGGGCAGCCCGCTGGATGTCTCAGAAGCCGACCAGAAATTCCTCGGTGAGGCCGAATACGACTATTCGGGCCTTGACGTCTCCGGCGCAGGCGATGTCGACGGAGACGGTCTGGACGATGTTCTGGTCGGCGCCTACGGCGAGGAGACCGGCGGCGTGGATGCGGGCGCAGCCTACCTGCTGCTGGGCGGCGGCGCCGTGGGTGCGGACGCCAGCACCATGAGTCTGGCTGGTGCCGACCTGAAGCTCGTCGGCGAGTCTGGTGATGACAACGTAGGTGTTGCTCTTTCGGGCGCGGGTGACATGGATGGCGATGGCCTCGAAGACTGTCTGGTCGGCGCCCCCGGTGCGCTCGACGGCGAGGATGCGGGCGCAGCCTACCTGCTGCTGGGCGGCGGCGCGCTGAACACGTCTGCCAGCGTGTTGGCCCTCTCGGAGGCTGACGTGAAACTCACCGGCGAGACCCTGGATGACGGCGCGGGCAGGGGTGTCTCTGGAGCGGGAGACGTGGATGGGGACGGTCTGAACGATATGTTGGTCAGCGCTCCCTATGAGGACAGTGGCGGCGCCGATGCGGGCGCGGTTTACCTGCTGCTGGGCGGGGGGGCCCCGGATACGTTCGCCAGCCCCTTCGACCTCTCTGGGGCCGACACGAAGCTCATCGGCGCGGAACCTGATGACCAGGCAGGTGGTTCCATCTCGGGCGGGGGAGACATAGACGGCGACGGCCTGGACGACGTTCTTGTCGGCGCCATCCGCGTAGAGGGCACCGGATACGACACCGATGGGGCGGCCTACCTGCTGCTGGGCGGTGGGGCGCTCAGCGGCGATCCAGGCGCGCAAGACATCTCCCGGTCCGATGTGACGATCACGCACCGGATGGATGGCTCCGACATTGGCCGTTCCGTCGCGATTGTGGGGGATGTGGACGGAGATGACCTGGACGACATACTGGTCAGCGTAAACAAAGAGTACGGCTCGGTCAATGGAGCCGTCTACCTGCTGCTGGGCGGCGGCGCCCTGGGCATGCTCCCGCCAGAACTGGACAACTCAGAGGCCGACTTGAAGTTGGTTGGTGAGGATTCTTATTTCCCCGGAGGCTACTCCTCCTCTGGCGCAGGAGACGTAGACGGAGACGGGAGGCAGGAATTTCTGGTCGGCGCCTACCGCGAGGACAGCAGCGCTAGTGACGCAGGCGCAGCCTACCTCTTCGCCTTCTCCCCCGCGCGCTCCTTCTGATCGCTGGATTGCCAGCAGTGACGACGCTGCCGGTCGAGGGAAGCGGCGCACAAGCCACGGCGCTGAGTGAGCTGTATCTGGCTGGGGAGGTCGCGATTGCCTCCCTGGAAGGAGCTGGCACGGGTGTGGGCCTCTACAGCTACTACAAGGACCCAACTTCCCCAACTTACGAACACTTCGTTGTCGACGTCAGCGACACGTCCATTCCCTACAGTCTCGACTACGACATCGCCGACACCGCGTCACTGCTGTGTACGATGGGCAGCACGACCGCAGGCGTACGCCACTACCGTTCATCGCGGGACCTCTCCCTGAGTCCCGACTACAAAGGCGACCCCGTCACCGGCGGAGCCGCAGACATTGGCGCCTATGAAGGCCCCTAATGAAGGTCCAGCAGAATGACTTCCATGGCCATCCATCCGAGAGCGTACACAATGACCCTATCCTCTTCGAGCCTTCAGGCGCAGATGGCAAGCCTCGTGACACTGTTTGGCTGCAACGACGGTCTCAAAGGCGATCAAACATCGAGAGATACGGGGTACGAGGAGAGCGCCGCGCCCGAGACGGAGTCACCCGAGACGGATGAGCCCGACTCGGGTGACTCCGCAGAGATCCCCACGGAGGCGCCGACGCTGGCGCTCACTGCGGCCGACGCAAAGTTCATCGAACAGCGAGCAGAGGGCATGGCCGGCGTTGGCGTGCGCTCCGCCGGTGATCTGAACGGAGATGGATTGTCGGACATGATCTTTGCAGCCTCTGGCTATGGCGCGACGGTCTATG
Source organism: uncultured Enterobacterales bacterium (assembly GCA_964556105.1). Lineage (GTDB taxonomy): Bacteria > Myxococcota_A > UBA796 > UBA796 > CAZKWG01 > CAZKWG01. The sequence goes on from CAZKWG010000018.1 coordinate 3,946, forward strand.
GTGTCCTCGCTCCCCGCTCGGGCTCTGTCAGCCTCGATGAAGCAGATGTTCATCTGGCATCTACAGATCTCACAACGTTTCAGTGGAGTTACAAAGACATCCCATTCACCAGCGCCGGCGACACAGATGGAGACGGGTACCCAGATCTCCTGTTGGGCGCCATGGGCCTGGGGGAGTTCTATACGGGAGGCGCGGTCCTGGTGCTTGGCCCCGCTCTGGGCGAACGTTCCTTGCCCGAGGAAGGAGACGCGTTGCTCACGGGCTCGGAGTCCAATGACCTGGCGGGAAGCTCGGTGACAGGCCCTGGCGACGTCAACAGCGACGGCTTCGAAGACCTGCTCATCGGAGGCTACGCGCATGACGTCCCCGGACTGATCAGCAGTGTAGGCGCCTGCGCTACAGAGTCCGAGGACTCCAGCTATGCTAGGGAGGATGAAGAAGAGTATGGCCTCAGCGTCGGTGTGGTCTGGTTGGTGCTGGGGCCGGTCTCGGGCGAACGCTGGCTGGGAGAAGCCGACGCGGCGCTGCTCGGCGAAGACGCAGGGGACTACGCAGGCAAGCAGGTCGGGCGAGTTGGGGACATGAACGGCGACGGCTTGCCCGACCTGTTGGCAAGCGCCCACGCCAACTGTGAAGGAGGTTTCGAAGCGGGAGCGGTCTACGTCGTCCACTCGCCCGTCATAGGGACGATGAGCCTGGCCGACGCCGATCTCAAGCTGGTGGGCGCAGGGGCGGATGACCGACTCGGAGAGTTCATCGCCGATGGCGGCGACGTCAACGGCGATGGCTCGCCGGACCTCCTGGTGGGCTCCCACCGGGTCGGGGCGCCCGGCATCGCCTGGCTCGTCCTCGGCCCTGCCACGGGTCACCTTGACGTGAATGAGGCCGACGCCAGCTTCAGCGGCGGGCTGGAGGACGACTCGATGGTCGCCTCGCTCGGGATGGCCGGTGACGTCGATGGCGACGGCTTCGATGACCTGCTCTTCGGCTACTCCTATGGCGAAGGTGCCGCCTGGCTGTTTTACGGCCCCATCAGCGGCGAACAGACGCTGGACATGGCCGCCCTGAGGTTGCAGGGCATGGAAGGCACTGGCGTAGGCCGCGCCGTCGGCACCGCGGGTGACACTGACGGCGACGGTCTCGCCGACATCCTGATCGGCGCAACGGGGGACGACGAGGGCGGCGAGGACGCCGGCGCTGCCTTCCTCGTCCTGGGCTCCACCCTGGGGGCCCTGTGAGCCTCCTCCATCGCGCCCTTCTCCCCGCGGTCACATACGGCCCCTGACCACGCGCGCCACGCCCCCTGCCCGCCGCCAGGATCCCGCACGCCGTTGAGGCAGGCGTTCCCTCCCCCGGATCCGGGCCCCAGGAGAGAACGCTGCTGCAGGTCTCGAACACCTGAACTATGTTCAGTATCCTTCAGGGCACCTGCTTCGTGAATCTCGGCAACATCCGGTCTGAAATCCTCGCCTGGCTGACGTCGATCCTCGACTGCGCGACGGCGTGGCACGACCCGTACCTCACCACCACCCCCGCGACACCCTACGCCGTGCTCCAGCTCCGCCGGGTGGAGCGCGAGGGCGCCGACGAGATCCGCGCCGATGGAGGGCCGGACGAGATCCGGATCGTCGGCACGCGCCTGATCACCGTGCGAGTGACCGTCATCGGCCCCGACGCCTTCGAGCGCCTCAGCGCCGCGCAGAGTTCGACTAGTATTCCTAGTTTAAGCGCCGCCCTGGGGGAAGGGATCCGGCCGGCCGGCGACAGCGGCGTGATCGCCGACGACGCCGGCCTGGGCGGCACCCTCGAGCTGCGCCTCCGCGTCCCCTTTGAGGCCATCGACCGCCCCGGCGAGATCGAGCGCGCCCTGGTCCAGGTCGAGGTGCGCCGCCCGGACGGCGGGCCCAGCCTCGGCGAGTCCATCGAGTTTTCCCGATAAACCCAGAGGAGTCCTGGAATGCCGCTCAGCGACATCGTCAACGTCACCATCGAGCGCCAGACGCGGGCGGTCTCGCAGCAGGGCTTCGGCACGCTGGCCATCGCCGGCACCAGCCTGACGGGCACCAACCCGTACAAGGTCTACAGCAGCGTGAGCGCCGTCGGCAGCGAGCTGCCCACGAGCTCGGCCGAATACGCGGCGCTGAAGGTGGCCTTCGCCCAGAGCCCGACGCCCACCCAGGTCGCCGTGCTGCGGGTGGACCTCGCGCAGCTCAGCGACAGCCTGGACGACATCGAGGACGTCTTCTCCGGCTGGTACGGCCTCGCCCTGGTCAGCCGCGCCTACGCCCACCAGCTCGCCGCCGCCGTCTGGGTGGAGAGCTCGGGCCGCAAGCTGCTCGCGCTCGCCACCAGCGACGCGGCGGTGATCGGCGGGACCGCCAGCGCCGCCGGCACGCCGGACATCGCCACGAAGCTGAAGACCGACGGCCACACGCGCAGCCTCGTGCTCTTCCACGAGAGCGCGGGCGGCAGCAGCGACGCCTGGCCCGAGGTGGCCTGGATGGCCCGCCAGCTCGCCACCGCGCCGGGCGCCCAGACGTGGATGTTCAAGTCGCTCGCCCTGGTCTCGCCGAGCCCGCTCAGCGACTCCCAGGCCCTCGCGGCGCGCAGCCTCAACGCCAACACCTACGAGAGCATTGGCGGCGTCAGCGTGACCCGCGAGGGGCGCGTGGCCAGCGGCGAGTACATCGACGTCATGCACGGCATGGACTGGCTGAAGGCCCGCCTGACCGAGCGCATCTACAGCCGCCTGGTGAACCTGCCCCGCGTGCCGTACACGGACGCGGGCGTGGCGATCTTCGAGGCGGAGATCAAGGCCCAGCTCGACGCCGCCATTCAGTCCGGCGTGCTGGCCAGCGACCCGAAGCCCACCATCACCGTCCCCCGCGTGCGCGACGTGAGCGCCCAGGACCGGGCCAACCGCCTGCTCCCGGACATCCGCTTCGTCGCCACCCTGGCCGGCGCCATCCACAGCGTGACCATCAACGGCGTGGTCTCCGTCTGAACCCTCTCGCTTCCCTGGAGTCCCCATGCCTGTCGTCACCTATGACCCAACTCAGGTCATCGTCACCGTGGACGGGAACACGCTGTCCGGCTTCGTGGACGGCACCTTCGTCTCCGTCGAGCGCGCCGCCGAGACCTTCACCAAGGTGGTCGGCGCTTACGGCGAGGTCGCCCGCGTCAAGAGCGCCGACCGCTCCGGCACGATGACGCTGACCCTGATGCAGTCGTCCAACGCGAACCTGATCCTGAACGCGCTGGCCAACCTGGACGAGCAGTCCAGCGGCGGCGTGGTGCCCATCCAGGTCAAGGATCTGACCACGAACGGCGAGGTCTTCGCCGCCGAGGCCTGGATCAAAGGCAAGCCCAAGGTCGAGTGGGGCAAGGACATGGCTCAGCGTGAGTGGGTCTTCGAGCTGGCCAGCGTCACCATCACGCCGGGAGGTGTCTGATGGCGCGCCGCTCACAGGAGCGCAGCATCGGCGGCGCCACCTGGACCGTCACGCAGTTCCCCGCCACCGAGGGCCTCGCCCTGCTCACCCGCCTGCTCAAGCTGGTCGGCCCGGCCATGGGCGCGGTGGCCCGCGGCGAAGGATCGGCCTTGGAGGTCGGCACCTTCGTCGCCGCCCTGGTGGGCCAGCTCGACGAGAACGAGACGGTGACGCTGGTGAAGCGGCTGCTCAAGGACACGCGCAAGGACGGCCGCGAGGTGCTGCCGGTCTTCGACATCGAGTTCATGGGCAACTACTTCACGCTGCTCAGCGTGCTGGGCTTCGTGTTGGAGGTGAATTATGGCGATTTTTTCGCCGCGATGAACCCCCAGCGCTCGGAGGAGGCGGCCAGCCCGGCGGCGTGATGACCGGCGAGGGGAAGGCGGTCGCGGCCCTGCCGAAGACCGCCGTCAACTTCGCCATCTGGCGCATCGTGCTGGAGGGGATCGCCACCCTCCAGGAGATCGAGACGCACTGGTCCATCGATGATCTGGCCGACGCCCACGAGGCGCTCGACCTGAAGACCAGCCTGGAGACCGCCGCTCGGGCCCGCGCCCGAGGCAAAGGGAGCGCATGATCGACCTGTCCCCGCTGACCACGCTGCTGGAGAGCCTGGTCCGTCTGGCCAACCACCAGATGGACCTGGGGCTGGGGCAGTCGCGCGCCGTCGCGCAGGCCCGCGACGCGAGCGTGGGGCTGGCGAAGGGGCTGCCGCGGATGCTGGCCGGACTACAACGGGCAGTGGAGCGGCTGCACGAGCAGCTCGTCCAGCTCGAGCGCATGCTGAGCGCGCAGATCCGCGCCGCGGGCGCGATGGCGGCGGCCTGGAAGACCGCGCTCCAGGCCCAGCTCGCGAACGGCGTCGCCATCCGGCTGGACAGCCAGACCCAGGGGCTGCTCGCGTTACAAGGGCGCAACCTGGGCTGGTCCTTGCGCGACATCGTGCGCGCCCTGCGCCCGCTGAGCCGGATCAGCTTCGACACCGGGCAGATCCTCGTCCACGTCAAGGAGGTGCTGCGCTGGCTGCGCCGCATCTCCGAGCAGCTCCGCGCCCTGCACGCGATGCTGAACCGGCAGCTCAACCGCATCGCCGACATCCTGATCGAGGGGTTCCGCAGCCTGCGCCTCCTGATCTGGGCGGGCTTCTCCCACACCTTCGCCTGGCTGCGCCTGCTGGGCAGCCTGATCGCGCAGGTGCTGGGCGGGCTGCGCGTGGGCTTCGGCGTGCTGGACGGCCACATGGTCGCCGGCTTCTGGTTCGTCCTCTCGTGGTTGCAGGCCATCTTCCGGCAGCTCCGCGACTGGGGCATGGAGGGCCTCTTCCGCACGCTGGCGAAGCTGTCCGGCATGGCCGACATGCCCATCGAGCAGATCCTCAGCGGCTGGGTCACGGCCCTCTTCGAGGGCGTGCTCACCCGCGTCCAGACCATGGCGGACGCGATCATCGAGGCGATCAACGCGCTCGGCGAGAAGATCTGCGGCTGCCAGGGCGGCGGCGGCGAGGAGGAGGAGCCGGGCTGGTGGGACACCATCTGGGGGTGGGGAGAGGACTTCCTCAAGGACGGGCTCTGGAAGGGGATCGGCTGGGGCCTGAAGAAGCTGACGCCCTGGGGGCGCGCCATTGACTGGGGAATGAAGGGCCTCGAGTTTCTCGGCGTCAAGGACTGGCTCTGGGACAAGACCAAGGACGGGGCGAGCTGGCTGTGGGAGAAGGGCCAGGGCTTCGGGAACGCCATCCTCGATCCCATGGGTCACGTCCTGGAGACGATCCAGCAGAACGGCGGCAGCACGGAGCCGGACTACAAGTCAGGCTCGATGGTCATGGCTGGCCTGCCCGGCTTCGGCGTGCCGGGGACGGGGCCGATCTTCGACTGGACCAACCTGGGCCGCGGCTCGGAGATCCCGAAGAAGGAGAAGAAGTACAACCCAACGCTCAGCGATCTGTACAACCTCATGCCGCGCTCCATCCCGGAGCCGCAGGATCAACGCTCCTATCTCCAGGCCGCCGACCGGATCACCCGCATGCAGGACAACCCGCTCGCGCAGATGGCCAGGGGCGGCGCCATGGGCCTCGCGGGCCCGCAGGCGCCGGACAACCGTCAGCAGAACAACCAGTTCCACGCGACGGTGAACATCACCGTGCCGGTGGGGACCCCGCAGGAGCAGGTGGACTACATGTCCAACCAGATGCGCAGGGTCTTCGACGACCAGTGGAACCGGCAGCTTCAGTTCGCAAGTGAACAGTTCCTCGACGCCACCACACCCGAGGGCGAGCACGTCCTCTGGAAGGGGCAATAATGCTCAGCCTGCTCTACCGCGAGTCCGGCACGCTCACCCGCATCGGCGAGGTGCGCCTGGACGCCGCCGTGCGCGAGGAGCACGTCGCCAGCGCCCGCGTCACCGAGTCTCCCGTCGAGAGCGGCGCCAAGGTCAGCGACCACGTCTTCCTGGAGCCGGAGACGCTGAACATCGACGGCGTGATCACCGACACGCCGGTCTACCTGCACCCGGCCAGCGCCAACGAGGACGACGGGCTGCTCACCGTGCCCCTGGCCAGCTCCGGCTCGCGCGCCATCGACGCCTTCGAGGCGCTGCGCCGCCTGCTGTCGAATCGTGAGCCGCTCACCGTCGTGACGGGGCTGCGCGTCTACTCCAACATGGTGATGACCAACCTGAACGTGCCGCGCGAGCCGGAGAGCGGGCTGGCCCTGCGCTTCTCTTGCGAGCTGCGCCAGGTGCAGATCGTCCAGAGCCAGACCATCCCGCCCAACAAGGCCGCGCCCAAGAAGAAGAAGAAGGCGCAGAAGACGGCGAAGCGCGGGAAGCAGAGCACGAAGGAGGTCAGCAAGCCCTCCACCCTGCCGCCCGCGGTGGACGTGCCCTATATCGACGCCTGGGAGATGGAGCAGAAGAAGCAGACGCCCCAGGTCACGCTGATGCCCGGCCTGCTCGACCCGAGCCAGACGGTGGGTACACAGGACAACCTCATCGCCGACCCGGTGATCATCCCGCAGATCCGCCCGGCGAACGAACCGATCCGGCCGCACATCGGGCACGGCCACCGCATCGAGAAGGCCAGCCCCAACTTCCGGGCCAGCCCGGGTAACCGCCGGAGCCCTCGGTTTTGACCTACGAGATCCCCATCCGCGGCGACCTCGCCAGTCAGAGCCTCACGGTGGCCCTGGACGGCGTGCTCTACCAGCTCGCGCTGCGTTGGAACGAGCGCGCCGAGAGCTGGTCCATGGATCTGTTCACGGTCGATGGCGAGGCCCTGCTGCTGGGTGTGCGCCTGGTCCCGGCCTGGAACCTGCTCTGGCGCGGGACGGACACCCGCCTGCCCGCGGGCTCGCTGGTGCTGCACGACCGCACCGGCGCCAACGAGCCTCCCGGTCCCGACGATCTCGGCGCTCGCCACACGCTGCTCTATCTGGGTGTATCGTGAGCCGGCTCTGGGACCGCGTCGCCGTCGTCACCGTGCTGCCGCCCGGCCAGCCCGGGGTGCGCATCGAGGGGCTGCGGATCTCGTTCACGGTGGAGAAGACGGCCAGCGCCACGCCGAATTCTTTGGAGGTGAAGATCACCAACCCCTCCAATGACACGACGGCGGCCCTGCTCACGCGCGACTACACGCTGCTGTTGGAGGCGGGCTACAAAGACAACGCCGAGCTGCTCTACGCGGGCGACATCCTCGTCGCGCGCGACACCTGGCAGGCCCCCGACCGGGTCGTGACGCTGACCTGTGGAGACGGGGCGAAGGCGATCCGTAGCGCCACGATCTTCGCCAGCTTTCGGGGTGGGACGGGCGCTCGCCAGATCTTCGCCCGCCTGGCCGACGCGCTGGGCGTGCCGCTGGGCTCGGTGGCCGGCGTGGACGATGTGCAGGTGCTGACGGGCTTCTCCGCCGCGGGCTCCACCCGGGCGGCGCTGGACACCCTCGCCCGCCGCCTCCACCTCTCCTGGAGCGTGCAGGACGGCGAGCTGGTCGTGCGCAAGGCGGACGAGCCGGAGCGTGGGGAGATCATCCTGCTGGACGAGCAGAGCGGGCTGCTGGGCTCGCCGGAGCGCGACGACAAGGGGGTGCGCTTCAAGTCCCTGTTGCAGCCGCGCATCCGACCCGGGCGGCGTGTACGGGTGGCGAGTCGCGCCCTGAGAGGCGATTTTCTCGTCGAGAAGGTCACCCACACCGGCGACACGCACAGCGACGACTGGTCCACCGACGTGGAAGCGCGGGAGCTGCGCACATGACGCCCACGTTCACCGATGTGTTGCGTCTGGCGGTGGGTCAGCGGCTGCGCGACCTGCACGTCAGCATGCCCGGACGCGTCGAGAGCTATGACGCCGCGACGCAGGAGGCGAGCGTTCAGCCGCTGATCAAGGTGGCGCTGAGCGACGGCAAGAGCGCCACGCTGCCGGTGATCAACGGGGTGCCGGTGATCTGGCCGCGCGGCGGCGGCGCCATCCTGAGCTTCCCCATCCAGCCCGGCGACACGGTGCTGCTGGTCTTCGGCGAGCGCAGCCTGGATGAGTGGCTGCAGCAGGGCGGCGAGGTGGCGCCCGCGGACCCCCGCAGCCACGATCTCAGCGACGCCGTCGCCATCCCCGGCCTCTACCCCTTCTCCGAGCCCGGCGAGGCCAGCGACCGCGACGTGCTGCTGCGCTTCAAGGGCAGCGAGCTGCGCCTGGGCGCGGACGGCAAGGTCAGCCTGGACAGCGGCGCCAGCTTTCTGCGCCTGAACCGGGACGGCTCGGTGGCCCTGGGCGGGGCGGACGAGCTGGTCGGCATCGTGGACGCGCTCCTGGACCAGGTGCTGGCGCTGACCATCACCTGCGTGCCCAACACGGTGCAGCCGCCGATGAACCTGGCGGCCTTCGCCGCGCTGAAGGCGCGGATCAGCGCGATCAAGGAGCGGAGCTGATGGAGGATCTGCGTCTCGACACCGCGGGCGACCTCGCGCTGACGGCGAGCGGCGATCTGGACACCCTGTCGGGTGATGAGGCCGTCGTCCAGCGCCTGGCCTTCACCTTGCGACACTTCCAGGGCGAGTGGTTCCTGGACGAGGGCTTCGGCGTGCCCTGGTTTCAGAAGGTGCTGCGCAAGAACCCGGAGGGCGTCGTGGTCGAGGCCGTGCTGAAGCAGGCCATCGTGGGCTGCGAGGGCGTGCTGGCGCTGGAGCGCTTCGAGGCCACCTGGGATCGCGGCCGGCGCGCGCTCTCCGTGCGCTTCCAGGTGCGCACCGCGTCGGGCAGCCTGAGCCTGGCGGAGGTGTTCGCGTGAGCGGGCTCGGCCCCAGCGGCTTCGTGAGCCGGCGCCTGCCGGAGCTGCTCGAGCAGCTCGACGGGGCGCTCGAGCAGGCCTTCGGGCCCGATCTGGACACCCAGACATCGGTTGTGTCCCGCCTGAGCGGGATCACGGCCGAGCGCCTCAGCGAGGTCTGGGAGCTGCTGGAGATCCTGAGCTGGAGCCGCAGCCCGGACGGCGCTGCGGGCGCGCGCCTGGACGAGGTGGCCTCGCTGGCCTCGATCTCCCGCGGACAGCCCTCGCAGGTCGAGGTGGTGCTGCGCGGGACGCCCGGCGCGGTGATCCCCGCCGGGGCCGAGCTGAGCGCGCCGGGGAGCGCCGTACGTTGGGCCCTGGTCGCGCCGGTGACCCTGGCGCCCACGCCGGTCGTGTCTTGGAAGGTGCTCATCCAACAGAACCTGGCCAGCACCTGGTACGGGCTCGCGTTGAATGGGACGCCGCGCGGCTTCATGACGCCCGCCATGGCGCCCACCGCCAACAGCATCGCCAGCGCGCTCGGGCTGGTGGTCAACGCCGCCGGCCTGCCGATGATCGCGCTGCCCACGAGCGGCCCGGCGCTGCAGATCGCCATGGCCTGGCCCGGCTACAGCGGCACCGTCGCCGTCGCGACCTCGCCCGCGAGCGCGATGGTCCTCACGCAAGGGACGGCGATCCTGGGCTTTGGCGTCGGCGTCGCCCGCGCCACCACCCCCGGCCCCGTCCTCGCCGCCGCCGGCACGCTCACGCAGCCCGTCACGACGCTGCCCGGCTGGGAGGCCGTGATGAACCCGATGGCGGCCGAGCCGGGCAGCGACGACGAGCCCGACGCCGCCTTCCGCCTGCGCTGGCTGCGCACCGTCTCGGCGCCCGCCTCCGCCAGCCTGGACGCCATCCGCGACGCCCTGCTCGCGTTGGATGGGGTCAGCGCCGTGCGCCTCCTGGAGAACCCCTCGCCCAACCCTGTCGGCGCGCGCGGGCCCCACAGCCTGGAGGTGGTGGTCGAGGGCGGCCAGGACGCCGAGATCGCCGCCACCCTCTGGCAGGTCCGGCCCGCCGGCATCCCGCTGGTCAACAGCATCGGGCAGGCCGTCAGCGTGCCCGTCCAGGACATCGCCGGCGGCACGCACGCGGTGGTCTTCACCCGCCCCGCCGAGATCCAGGCGCTGGTGGAGGTGTACTACCGGCCCCACCCCGAGGAGGACGTGCCCGCCGCGACCGAGGACCTGCTGCGCGAGGCCGTCGTCCGTCAGGTCGCGCAGCTGCGCACGGGGGAAGATCTCTTCGTCAGCCGTCTTCTCGCGGTGGGCTACCTCGTGCCCGGCGTCTACGAGCTCCAGATCCGCGTCAGCGACGGGCTGAGCGGCCTCTGGCACGCGGACAAGCTCAAGGCGGGCCCGGCCGACATCATCCGGCTCACCCTCGCCAACACCTTCGTCACGCCCCTCTGAGGACCCCATGGCCTTCGGACTGCTGCCCACCGGCTTCGCCCCCAAGACCCGCCAGGACATCCTGGCGGAGCTGCTCGACGACGTGGAGCAGGGCTTCGGCGCGCCGGTGGACCGCTCGGCGGGCTCGACCCTGACGCGGCTGCTGGAGGTCTACGCCGACGCGCTGGCCGAGGGCTGGGCGGCGGCGGACCAGCTCTGGAGGGCGGGCGATCCGGGGCTGGCCGAGGCGATTGCACTAGATGATCTAGTCGCGGCGGTGGGCGTTCGACGCCTCTTCGCCACGCCGTCGGTGGTGGACGCGCTGTGCATCGGGCGCGTGGGCACGCGGCTCGCCGCCGGGGTTGTGGTCAGCGCCGACGGCGTCCGCTTCCTGAGCGCCGCCGACGCGGTGCTGGAGGAGCGGCTCTGGTCGGCGCGCCTGGAGATCAAGGAGGTCGTGCCGGACACGTTTTATGGCCTGCGCTTCGACGGCGTCGGCTCGGGCCTCACCGCCAGCGCGGGGCAGAGCGCCCAGCGCCTGGCGACCGCGCTGGCCAGCCTCTGGACCCCGGCTTTTCCCCACCTCCTCTTCGAGGCGCGCGGCGACGGCGTGGACCTCTGGGCCCGCGCGCTCGACGTGGTCCCGCAGGTGACCCTGAACATCCGACCCAGGCAGCGCCTGCGCGTCACGCTCGCGCAGATGAGCGCCGGGCTCACCGTCACGGTGGACGTCTGGGACAGCGCCGGCCTCGTGGTGCGCGCCACGGAGACGGCGGACAACCCGGCGATCTACGGCACCGTGATCGCCAACCTCTGCGGGCGCCTCAGCGGCGCTGCCCTCGACGCGCGCCCTGGCCCCGACGGGCGCTCCATCGACATCGTCGCCAACAGCGTCGCCACGAGCTGGACCATCGGCGGCTGGCCGGGGGTCAGCGGCGTGGACCGGACGCCCACGGACCTGGCGACGTTGACGGCGAAGACGGTGGGCGGCGCCATCGTGCGCTTCGAGTCGGTGGCCAACGGTCCCATCCCCGCGCTGGCGGGCCGGCTCTGCCGCGTCGAGACGCCGCTGTCCGGCTGGGATCGGGTGATCAACGCCGATCGCGCCGAGCTGGGGCGCGACGCCGAGACGGACGCGAAGCTGCGCGGGCGCCTCTCCCGCTCGCGCTACATCATGGCCAGCGGCGTCGCCGGCGCCATCGTCGCCCGCCTGCGGCAGGACGTCCCCGGCCTGCGCGGCGCGGCCGTGGTGGAGAACGACGGCGACGCGCCGGACGCCGCCGGGCGCCCCGCCCACAGCTTCGAGGTGGTGGTCGACGCCAACCCCGACCCCGCCACCAGCCTGGCCATCGCCAGGGTCATCGAGGGCCTGCGCCCGGCCGGCGTCGCCGCCGTCAGCACCGCCGTCCCCGCGAACCGGGTCACGGAGACCTGGCTGGACGCGCACGGCCAGGAGCGCACCCTGGTCTACAGCCGCCCCACCCGCGTCCCGGTCACTCTGGAGATCGCCCTGCGCGCGCACCCAGACGAGGTCTTCCCCGCCGGCGCCGAGGCCGCCCTGCGCGATCAGGTCTACAGCTTCGGGGCGGCCCACGGCATCGGCCAGGACGTGGTCATCGGCCGCATGCTGGCCCTGCTCCACGCCTTTCCCGGCGTCGGCGCCATCGACTTCCTCGTCGCCCGGCGCGACGCGAGCTCCCCGCCCGGCAACATCCGGATCGGCCCGCTCGAGCTGGCCAGCTTCGACGCCGCCGACGGCGCCAGCGTCCTCCTCCATCCTCCTGTCTGAACCAACCGACCTCTGAGGCAGAACGTGTCCTCGCCCATCCCCGACCACATCGCCCAGGGCCTCGCGCTGCTGCCCATGCAGCTCCGCGGGAAGCCCCGGTTGGAGGCGCTGCTCTCGGCCTTGCTGCGGCAGGTCCAGGACCTCGAGGACGCCACGGGCGCCCTCCTGCGCAGCCGCGACCTCCGCCTGGCCGAGGGCGCCAGCCTGGACCAGCTCGGCCGCCTGGTGGGCGAGCAACGAAACGGGCGCAACGACGAAGACTTTCGCCGCGCCATCCAGCTCCGGGTCGAGCGCAACAACAGCCGGGGCGAGCCCGACCGGCTCATCCGCGTCGTGCGCGAGCTGACCGGCTCCAGCACCGTCACCTACGAGGAGCCCCTGCCTGAGGTGGTGCGCATCACCTTCGACGGCCAGAGCCTGCCCGCCGACCTGATGAGCAGCCTGGAGGCCATCGCCCCCGTCGGCGTGCGCCTCACCCTGGTCAACGCGCCCGCCTTCGCCTTCGCCTTCTCCTCGGTCGCCCAGCCCCACGAGCCCATCCAGGCGGGCGGCTTCTCCAATGTCGCCCAGAGCCAGGGCGGCGGCCTGTCCAAGATCCTCTGAGGGAGCCCCGATGCCCGCCTCGATGTTCAACAAGCCCACCTCCCTGCCCGTGTGGGCCACCGACAGCAACGCCGCCATCGCCGAGCCCTCGGTCGCCAAGAAGGGCAAGGGTTGGGAGTTCGCCGAGAAGCCGCCGCACGAGTGGTTCAACTGGTGGATGAACAATGTCTACACCTGGGTTGGCTATGTCAGCGAGCTGGACGCCAGCGACCTGCCCGCCACCCACGGCGGCGCGACGACCACCACCCAGGCGGCGATCACCGATCTGGGGACGCGCCTGGGGAGCGCCCAGACCGGCATCGACACGCTGGTCAGCTGGGCGACGACCGCGCAGAACAGCCTGAACAACCTGAATGCCCAGGCCGAGCGCCAGCAGCGCGCCACCAGCGGCGGGGTGATGATCAGCGGCGCGCCCTGGCCGAACAGCGCCGCGCAGAGCGTCGTTCAGCCCGCAGGGTCCTGGGGCTATGACCTCGGCCAGGGCGCCTACGCGCAGGGCCTCGAGTTCGCCAACCTCACCGTCCAGGGGGCGATGAGATTCTCCAACGTCCGCACCCTCTTCGTGTTGCGCGTCCACGGCGACCTGACCTTGAACGGGCCCCTGCGCTTCCTGGCCCACACCGGCCTGCCTTCGCCGATGACGAATCGTGTCCAGACGACGACCTCCACCGTGAACGGCACACCACAGACACCAACATCCACGTCCTTTGGCGGCGCCGCGAGCTCCACGCCGACCCCGCCCTTTGGTGGCGCCGGCATCATCGGCGCCGGCGGGCCCTACATCACCTGGGTCAACTCCAGCTTTCCTGGCTTCACCATGCTCACGACCACAACGGTCCAGGGCGTATGCGTCGATCCCACGCGAGGTTATCTGCGCGATCCCGGCCTCTTCTCCAGCGCCGACGTCCTGGCCGAGCACCTCACGCAGGCCGGCGTCGCGGGCGCGCCGATGGCGGCGGCGCCCTGGCTGGGCGGCGGCGGACAGGCGGGTGGGAGCAGCAAGGGCCTGAACGGCACCTGGTTCACGGGTGCGGCCGGCGGCGGCGCGGCGATGTTGCTGGTCAGCGGCGACATCATCCTGGGACCCAACGGAAGGATCGACTGCAGCGGCGAGGACGGCTCCACCGCCGCCAGCATGCTGGTCGGCGGCGGCGGCGGCGGCGGCGGCGCACTCTACATCTACTGCGGCGGACAGATCCGCTTCACCGGCGCGAGCACCCCCTCCTTCCTGGCCAACGGCGGGCGCGGCGGGCGCGCCGACACCACCACCAGCACCCAGGACCGTTACGGCGGCTGCGGGGGCGGCGGCGGGCTGGTCGTGCTCTGCGCGCGCAACGCTGACGCCAGTCTACATTGCAAAGCCAGCGGAGGCGCGGCCGGCTGGCTGAGCGCCAACAACGCCTCCAGCGGCAACGCCGGCTCCGCGGGCCGCGTCGTCGCCGTCCGCGCCCTGCCCTCCATGCTGCTCTGAGCGAGGAAGCCATGAACACCGCTTACGCCATCGACGCCGAAGGCTACCTCTCCCACGAGGTCATGGGTGACTTCGACCCGACCGGCCTGGTCCTGGAGCCTCCGCCCGCCACCCTGGTCCGGCCCCGCTGGAACGGCAAGAGCTGGGTGGAGAGCGCGTCCAACAAGTCGCGCGCCACCGCGACGGATCAGGTCCGCATCGACGCGCTGCTGCTGCTCTCCCGCGAGGCCGAGCGCGTGCGCGAGCTGATCCGCCCGCTCCAACCCTACGCCATGGCGGTGCAGGAGCAGAAGCTCCGCGAGGCCCGCGCCCTGCTTCAGGGCTGCTGCAAGGAGGAGCCCGTCGTGCTCGCCGCCGAGGCCGCCGCCGCCGGCCTGGAGCTGAAGGCCCTCGCCGCCCAGGTCCTGGAGGCCCACGCCGTCTGGGGCAAGCAGATGGGCCAGATCGAGGCGATCCTGCGCAGATTCGGCGACCGCCTTCGCAAGGAGCGCGAGCGGGCCACGCTGCTCAAGGTGCAGGAGGCCGGCCGCGCCGCCCTCTGGGCGCTGGTCACCGGGGTCGAGGGCAGCGCGGACGCGGCGTCCGAAGACGATCAGGCCACCGAGGACACCCGCGCGACCGAGCTCAGCGCCGAGGCCGCGGAGGTGGCGATCAAGGAGGCCGCGATCAAGGAGGCGCCGACCCTGGCCGAGGGGAGCCTGTCGGAGGCGGTGAAGCGGAGGTCGGAGGGCTGAGCCCTGGCTCGTCCGGAGAGCAAAAAATCCCGACGAAGCTCAGTTCCCGCCGCCCTCGCGGCGCTTGAGCGGGCGCTCGCGCATCCCCTTGCCGGGACCGGGGCCGGGGACCTGGGCCTCGGACGCCTTCGGCGGGTCGCTCGGCGCGGCCTCTTCGGCAGGCGCGGCCTCTTCCGCTGGCGCGGCCTCTTCGGCAGGCGCGGCCTCTTCGGCAGGCGCGGCCTCCTCGCCGAGGATCCGCTCCACGCAGGCGTTGATGATCGGCTCGTAGAACGCGTCCAGCGCGGGAGCGTCGTCCGCCTCCAGCTTCATGAGCTCGACCGCGGAGCGCTGCGCCAGCGCCTCCTCCAGCGCGCAGGTGCACATCTCGCGGAAGGTCTCCTCGGCGATGACCGGTTCGCGCTCGGCCATGCAGGTCTCCATGAACTTTTCACGGAACCCGTCGTTGAAGCCCTTCTCGACGTCGCCGAGGAAGCCGCCGCAGGCGAGCAGGACGAGGGCGCAGAGCGCGAGCGAGGGGCGCAGCAGGGAGGGCAAAGCGGACTCCGACGCGAGAGGACCTGTACCGGCGCGAGCATAACATGCTAAAACCGCGGATCTCTCCCTGGAGCGCCCATGCTCTTCCTCTTCTTCGCCTGCGCGTCCGCCCCCGAGGGCCTGCTCGCCACCCCCGACGGCAGCGGCCCGGTCGTGATCTTCGACTGGGACGCGCACCCCATCGCCAACATCCCCTTCCCCTCCGATCTCGCCACGCGCCCCGACCCGACGAGCATCACCGGGCTGAGGCTCAACGTGCCGGCGGTGACGGGCACGCTCTGGGAGTCCGAGGCGCGCGCCGGCACCAACGAGCTGACGGGCTTCGGCACCTACATGCCGATCACCGTGGCCTTCGACGCGCCGCTGGACCTGGACGTGATCGCCGCCGCCCACCGCGACGATCCCAACCTGGGCGAGGCGCAGTTCGCCGACGACGTCGTGCTGGTCATCGACGTGGACCCGGACTCGCCCGGCTACGGGAAGCTCGCCGAGATGGACCTGGGCCACGGGCGCTTCCCGATGGATGTGCCCAACCCGGCGCGCTATTTCGCCAACGACACACGCTCCGACGGCCCGAGCCTGGTCTTCGACACCAAAGACGAGGACACCAACGGCAACGGGGCGCTGGACTGGGGCGAGGACACCGACAATGACGGGCTCCTGGACGTGCCCAACGTCTACCCGCTGGGTGGAGACCCGCGGGCCGACCTGCTGACCTGGTACGAGTACAGCTCGAACACGCTGATCCTGCGCCCGGTGGTGCCGCTGCGCGAGGAGACGACCTACGCCGTGGTGCTGACCCGCCGCCTGGTCGACGCGGACGGGGAGGCGGTGCGCTCGCCCTTCGCGTATGTCCACCACACGCGGCAGACGGCGGCGCTGGAGCCGCTCCAGGAGATCCTCCCCGATCTCGGCCTCTCCATGGACGAGGTCGCCTTCGCCTGGACGTTCAGCACCGGGCGCGTGACCGGCGACATGCGCGACCTCTACCGTGGGTTGAAGGGCGATGGCCCCTATGCTGCATTGCAGCAAGACGTGGCGGGCGGCATCAACGAGGCGCTCGCCATGCACGAGATCTCCGATGTCCCGGACGTCACGCGCCTGCCGGTAGAGGACGTGATCGGGGCGCTGGTCGACCTCGGCCTCTTCGATGATGACGCGGCGGACTTCCTTTACGAGAACTACCTCGGCTTCGCTGATGTGGTTGTCGGAGGCAGCTTCCTCACGCCGAATCTGCTCACGGACAAGGACGACGGCGGCACCTGGGACGCCGACGAGCGCTGGAGCCTCGATCCACTCACAGGCGAAGTGGTCTACGAGCAGACGCGCGTCGTGTTCACCTGCGTCCTGCCCAAGGCCACCGCCGAGGCCCAGCCGCCGTTCGACGTGGCCAGCTTCGGCCACGGCTACGGCAGCTCGCGCTTCGAATTCCTCGCCTTCGCCTGGGCGATGAACCGTGTGGGAATGGCGGCCTGCTCCTTCGACTTCCCCGGCCACGGCCCGACGCTGGACGAGGACACGCGGGCCCTGGCGGAGGCCTATCTGGGCACCCGGGGGCTGCTGCCCTTCCTCACCCACCTCGAGGACAGCCGGTTCCGCGACCTGAACAACGACGGCCTCCCCGACTCGGGCGGCGATCAGTGGACGGCCGACGCCTTCCACACCCGCGACATGGTGCGCCAGGCCGCGTTGGACTGGATGAGCATGGTGCGCGGCGTGCAGCTCTGCGGGACGGGCACCATGACGCGGCCGGACGGCAGCGAGGCGGTGAGCTGCGACTGGGACGGCGACGGGCAGCCCGACATCGGCGGGCCGGATGCCAGATTCCGCATCGCCGGCGGATCTCTGGGTGGGATCAACGCCGGCGTCGCGGCGGCGGTCATCCCCGAGGTGGACGCCTGGGCGCCGGTCGTGCCCGGCGGCGGGCTGGTGGACGTGGCGGCGCGCACCGAGATCGGCGGCGCGGTGGAGGCCATGGTCGGACGCCTGATCTCGCCCATCTTCATCGGCACGCCCACCGGCGACGGCGGGCTGACAATCAGCCAGCTCGTCGTCTCCGTCACGGACATGGTGCAGCTCCCGGTCGCGACGCTCCCCAGCTTCCCGGCGGGCGGGCGCGTGGTGCTGGAGAACCTGGACAACGGGGACGTGCGCGAGGGGTGGATCCCCGAGGACGGCACCTTCCGCCTGCCCATCTCGGCGGACGGGCTCGACCCGGGCGAGAAGCGGCTGCTCGTGGGCATGCCCGAGAGCGGCCCGGCCTTTGGCGAGACCTACGAGGTCCCGGACAACGAGGGGCTGGGCGACCGCCTCGTGCTGCGCCTCTACGACGGCGCGGGCCAGGAGGTCGCGGTGGTCGAGACCTTCGAGACCGAGGTGAAGCACGAGGGCGTCACGATGGCGGCCGGCTCGCCCTTGATCGCCGGCAGCTTCGGGGCCGGCCACATCCGCGGCACGCCGGAGATGCGGCGGGTCACCATGGCCTTCGCCACCCTGGTCGAGCCGGGCGACCCCATCGCCTACGCTCCCCACTACACGATCGATCCCTTCGAGGATCTCGGCGGCGTTCCGGCCAACGTGCTGCTCATGCCCACCCCGGGCGACACCATCGTCAGCGTGAACACGGGCATCGCCCTGGCGCGCGCGGCGGGCCTCATCGATCGCGAGACGGTGCGCGCGGATCTCGGGATGACCGAGGATCAGTTCCTCATCGCCCGGGGGGTGGTCAGCGGCCTCGAGGAGTGGGGGCCCTACACCTGCGCCAACGGCCTGCCCTGTCTGTTCGACGCCGACGACCAGGACAACGGCACCGACGAGACCGGCGCCACCTCCGAGTCGCCTGTGCGCGCGACGGTGCAGCGGGAGGACGGCGTGGGCGGCCTGCGCCTGCCCTACGCGGATCAGACCGGCAGCCACGGCTTCGGCGAGCCCGAGCCCAACGCGGCTTTCGACATCAACACCTTCGCCATCATGCAGATCGCCACCTACCTGGCCAGCGGCGGCACGCGGCTCTCCGACGATCCCTGTCTGGAGGACCTGAGCTGCGACTTCATCCCTCAGCTGTCGGTGGAGGAGTAGACCATGGTGCCCATCCTGACGGAGCCGGTGACGCTGGAGATCGCGGGCGAGGAGCGGCTGGTGGCCAGCGCGCTCCCCGACGTGCCCGTGGACGCCGAAGGTACAACCACGGACCAGGGTTTTGTGATCGATCATCGCCTGAGGGTTGGGCTCGATCTTGGCCAGGAGCGCTGGACGCTGCGCGCCGAGGGCGACGTGTTCACCGGGCAGATCGCCGGTCAGACCTGGGCCATCCCCGGCGAGCTGGACGAGCGCCACCGCGAGGATCGGAGCGTGCTGGACGCTGACGCCTTCCGAGCGCGCCGCCTCGTGCTGGAGGGGCGCCTGGGGCCGGTGCAGGTCAACGCCGGCCTGCAGACCAGCCACTGGGGGCTCGGGATGGTGGCCAACGATGGCGCCCACGATCCCACCTTCGGCCGCTCGGACTTCGGCGATCGGGTGCTGCGCCTGCGCCTCGCCACGCGGCCGCTCGGCCAGGACGTGCCCTGGACCGTGGCCCTGGCCGGCGACCGCGTCGTGGCCGACGACACGGCGAGGCTGCTGGACGGCCAGGCCGCCTGGCAGGGCGTGCTGGCCACCGTGTACGGGACGCCCAAAGACGACGGTCGCGGCGGGCTCTACGCCGTCTACCGCCACCAGACCGAGCCCGAGGGCTGGGTCACCCAGGTCGGCATGCTCGACCTCTACGGCGAGGGCGAGCTCGGGCTGAGCGAGGACTGGCGGCTCACGGGCGGGCTCGAGGCGGCCGGGATCCTGGGCGAGACCGGCCGATCGCGCAGCGTGGCCTCGCCCGAGGGGCTCCGGGTGCGCAGCGCCGGCCTGACGGGCTACGCCGGCGTGAAGATGAGGAAGAAGCTGGGTCTCACGCTGCGCGGCGGCTGGGCGTCCGGCGACGGGAACCCCGACGACGACACCACCCACGACTTCTCCTTCGATCGCGACTACGACGCGGGCATGGTGATCTTCGACGAGGTGCAGGCGGCGATCAACGCCCAGAGCTACAACCTGCTCTCGGACCTCGAGCACACCGGGGCGCCCCCCGATGGCGCCGACGCCCTCGTAGACGAGGGGGCGCTCAAGCGCGCCGCCTTCGTCCAGCCTGTCCTGGACCTGCACCCCGCCGGCTGGCTGGGGCTGCGCCTCGGCCTCACCCAGGCCTGGGCCACCGCGCCCATCGCGCACCCCTACACCACCTACCGCGCGGGCGGCACCCCCTCGAACCAGCTCGGCCAGCCCACCGAGGGCTACGGGCTCGGCACCGAGCTGGACTGGGCGCTGCGCCTGCGCCTGCCCCGCGACGAGGAGCGGGCGGTCAACCCCGACCTGCTGGTTCAAGGGGGGCACCTGCTCCCGAGCGCCAACCTCGGCCTCGAGGGAGTTCACTCCCTCTTGATGGTTCAGGCCCGAGCGCGGTGGTAGTCTCCTGATGTGCTGACCCTCCTCGCGCTCGCGTCTCTCGGCGCCCCCGCTCACGCGGCGGGCGGCACGGCCTCTGTGGAGCTGTTGCAGGAGGCGCTCGGCCTGCCCGGCGTGCGCGGCCTGGATCTGTTTCGGGGGGCGCTGCACCCCGGGCTGCAGGTGGAGGGCGCGCTGCGCTACAACGACAGCGAGCGCGTCGGCGTCGGTCAGGGCCTGCGCGTCGGGGGCTGGGCCCATGATGGGGTCGGCAACATGGCCTTCCTCACCACGGTGCTGCGCGTACAGGTTGGGTTGCCCGCGGGTCTCTCGCTGCTGGTGGACCCCGCGGAGGTGGGCTTCGGGCTCGCCTCGCTGCCGGGGGAGCGGTTCGTGCGCGGCGCGAGCGGGCTGGAGGTGGCGAATGACCCGCCTCAAATGCGGCTCATCGGCGGGGCTGGCCTGGGGCTGAGCTGGACCATCCCCGAGAGCACCTGGGCGCTGAGGCTGAGCTACCGCGCGGCGGTCGAGGCCTCGCCACCGGTGGTCTTCGATCTGCCCGTCCTGCCCCACAGCACGCTGGGCTTCGGCGCCAGCTACACGTTCGGGGAGTCGCCATGACGTGGCGCGCGCGCCTGGCCCTCCTGGGCGTCCTCTCGGGTTGCGCGGGGGAGGGCGAGCCTACGCTCGACGACTACGCCTGCACCCTGGACTACGAGACCACCGAGCGCCCCGATGGTGAACAGATCCAAGGTCTGCTGGACGCCGCCGTCGCGGACGGCCTGCCCGGCGTGACCCTGGTGATCCGCCACAAGTACGGCGACGTCTTCGCCGCCTCGGCGGGCTACGCCGACCTCGAGCTGGGCGCTCCCATGCAGCCCTGCACGCCGATGCGCGTCGGCGCCATCTCGCAGATGATGGGCTCCACCGCCCTGCTCTCGCTGGTCGACGACGGCATGATCGGCCTGGACGACACCGTCCCCTCCGTGTTGACCGACAGCGACGTGGCGCGCATCGAGAACATCGACCAGATCACCGTCCGCCAGCTCCTGAACCACACCAGCGGCATCCCCGACTACGCGCTGTCCGAGTGCTCGCTCAGCCAGCTCAACGACGCCATCGACCCGCTGACGCCGGAGGCGATCACCCGCTGCGTCGCCGCCATGCCCGCCGACTTCGCCCCCGGCGCCGACTGGGCGGTCTCCAACACCAACTATGTGTTGATAGGACGGATCCTCGAGGCGCTGACCGACCTGCCGCCCTCCCAGGTGCTGGCCAACCGCGTCACGACGCCCATGGCGCTGGGCCACACCCTCCTCGACGAGCGTGGGATCGCCCCCACGGGGATCGCGCGGGGCTACAGCGATCTGTCCGGCCAGGGCGATATCTATGATCTCAGCGACGCCGCGGTGGGCTACGGGCAGATTGACGCTGGCGTCGTCAGCACGGCCAATGACCTGACCGTCTTCGCCGAGACCCTGCTCATCCGCGAGTTCCTCTCCGACGCGTCGCTGGCGGCGATGAAGACCGAGGCGCGCGTGAACGACGAGGGGCAGGACTATGGGCTCGGGCTCATCGTCGAGCGCGAGTCGGACTGGGGCAAAGCCTTTGGACATCAAGGCATCATGTTGGGCGCGATGGGCGAGGTCTGGTACCTGCCCAACGCGCGCACCAGCGTCGCCATTCTCGTGAACGGCAGCCTGGGCACCATCCAGGATCGGGCGCTGCAGCTCTCGCACGAGGAGCTGGCTCCCCTGCTGCTGGCCACGCTCGTCGAGGCGGAGGGGCAGTAGCCCGATGATCGCCGGCAAGCGGATCGTGGTCGTGCTGCCGGCGTACAACGCGGAGAGCACGCTGCGGCGCACCGTCGCCGAGATCGCGCCGGAGGTCGTGGACCACGTCCTGCTCGTCGATGACGCCTCCTCCGACCGGACGGTGACGGTCGCGCAGAGCCTGGGTCTACAGACCATCCAACACAGCCAGAACCGGGGCTATGGCGGAAACCAGAAGACCTGCTACGCCGCCGCCCTCGCCGCTGGCGCCGACGTCGTCGTCATGCTCCACCCGGACTACCAGTACGATCCTCGGCTGGTGCCGGCGCTGGCCGAGCTCGTCGCCCGCGGCGGCTTCGATCTGGCGCTTGGATCGCGGATCCTCGGTCGCGGCGCCCTGGCTGGCGGCATGCCGCTCTACAAGTACCTCTCGAACCGCGCGCTGACCGCCTTCGAGAACCTGGCCGTCAACCAGAAGCTCAGCGAGTACCACACCGGCTTCCGCGCCTTCTCTCGTCCTGTGCTGGAGGCCTTGCCGCTGGCGCGCTTCGCCGAGGACTGGAGCTTCGACGCCGAGGTTCTGGCCTGGGCCGCCTGGAAGGGCTGGAAGATCGGCGAGATCTCCTGCCCGGCGCGGTATGAAGCCGACTCCTCGAGCATCGGCGCCTGGGACGCGCTTGGGTATGGTCTGCGCGTCGTCTCGCTCAGCCTGCGGTGCCGGCTGGCGATGATGGGCGTTCGGACGGGGGTTTTTGCGGAGGAATCGAGGAGAGGATCTGGTCCTTGATGCTGTCTGGGTTCTGGAGGAGGTCGTTGTTCCAGAAGCGGAGGACGGTGAAGCCCTGGGTTCGGAGCCAGGCGTCGCGCTGGGTGTCGGCGGCGAGCTGATCGAGATGTTGGCTGCCGTCCAGCTCGATGATCAGTCGCGGATCGAAGCAGGCGAAGTCGGCGATGTACGGCCCGATGGGCGCCTGTCTGCGGAACCGTGGACCGAGCTGTCGGTGACGGAGCATGGACCAGAGGCGACGCTCGGCGTCGGTCATGTCGGCGCGCAGCGTTCGGGCGCGGGAGCGGAGGATGGACACGGGATTCCTGGCGGTGAACGGGGTGTGTGGCATGGGTAGGCACGTGCGCTGGAGCGTCAAGGGGGAGATAGCAAGGGGGGGGCGGCTGTGTTCTTGTGGT
>CAZKWG010000019.1:0-13188 GCA_964556105.1 uncultured Enterobacterales bacterium
GACCACCTGCTGGTCCTCGTCCACGGCGGCGGGGATGGGCCCGACGGCTGGCCCGCGGAATTCGCCGAGGTCGCGGCCCAGGGCCTGCGCGAGCCGGAGCGCTGGGACATCCTGCTCTATGACTGGTCGGAGGACGCCGAGGGCGGCGTCAACGTCACGCGGCGGGCGCAGCGCCACGGCCGCTGGCTGGGCGAGCGCCTGGGCGAAGACTACGCCTACGCCCACCTGCACCTGGTCGGCCACAGCGCGGGCTCCTTCGTCGTCTACGGCGTCACCGACACGCTCGGACCTGGGCGCGTCGAGACCATCCACGAGACCTACCTGGACCCCTTCGGCGGCGTCGGGCTGGTGCGCTGGGGCTACGGTCGGCGGCGCTTCGGCGAGGGCGCCGACTTCGCCGAGGCCTACATGAACACGGAGGACGGCGTCCCCTCGACCAACCGCCCGTTCCCTGGGATGTACACCTTCGATCTCAGCGGGCTGGCCGACGACGCGCTCGAGCCCAAAGCGGGCCACCGCTTCCCCATCGGCTGGTACCAGGACAGCGTCGAGACGCCCGACGAGGCCCGGGGCTGGGCGCTCTCGGCGGAGTGGACGGGGGAGGCGCCCACGCAAGACGCGCTGAATCTGGAGAGAGGCGGCGTGGAGGCGGTGGAGTAGCGCTCAGGGGGCGCGCCGGCGGGCGAGGCGCAGGCCATAAGGATGATACCAGCGACGCCCCCCGCCCTTGCGGACGCGGTAGCTCTCCGAGAGCGGGACCGGAGGATCGCAGAAGGCGTAGCCTGCGTATGCTTCGGGCTCATCCGACAGCCACTCGCGGACGAGCCCGCCGAGGTCTTCGACGCCCTCCGGCGTGGCCTCGGAGAGGAAGGCTCCGACCGGGTAGGGGAGATCTCTCGGTCGAACCTCCTCGATGTGCTGGCGCCAGAGCACAGAGCCGCGGGCGACCCGGCGCCAGAGCTCCCAGCTCGGGAGCATGACGCGCCGGTCATGCTCGCGCTGCCACCAGGCGACGAAGGCGCGCGCCTCATGATAGGACAAGCCGCAGACAGGCTCGTTCGGATTGGAGAACCCTGGCTCGCCCCACCGCTCGGGGGCGTCCTTGCGTCTGCTGTGATGCGACCGAAGCCACTTCAAGCCCTTCGATCCCCAGATGGACTCATCCGGCGATCGGTAGTTGCCGGCCTCCACGAAGGGCGCGAACACCTTGTTCGTCACAGGCCAGCGCGCGAGCTCCCAGTCTTCATCGATCGGGACGAAGGCGAGCCCGCCGATGCGTTCGTCACCCAGGCTTCCGAGAAAATAAGATGCATTGAGGCGGTACATGGGGTTCGGGTCTGCGAGGTCCAGCCTCGCACGACCACAGATCTCCAATAAAGACGCACACAGGGGGGGCAGCGCGAGCCGTCGAAGGTGCAAGGGCTGACGCGATCCCCAGACGTCCGCGAGCAGGCTTGCGACCAACAGCGTCGAGACGCTGCGGTTCTCCTGCTCACCAGCCGACCGGACGTGCGACACATGGTCGCGAACAAACTCAGCGAACCGTTGGGGCCTCTTGCTCGACGCTGTCTCCGCGAGCAGCCTGGAGACGGCGTCGGCGTAAGACGAGAACAGCCAGCCCTCCAGCTTCTCCAGCTCGGCGCGATCGAAGAGCACCTGCGCGACCAGCACCTGCTGCAGCGCCGCGTGGATGAACCTCACCTCCTCCGCGCTGTCCATCAGCAACCCCGTCCCCACCCTCAGCGCGGACAGCGTCGACGCGTCGAGCAGCGGAGAGGCCCGAGAGACCGCCTCCACGGGCATCGCGTATCTCCTGGACTCGTGCAACACCCAGGCCGTCTCACGCGCCAGGTCCAACATGTCCTCGTGGCTGTACTCCCCTCCCACACGGGCACGCCCCCGATGAATCAACGCCTTCACGAAGGCGTCGAGGAGCTCGGCCTCGCCGCTGATCTCCTCGCCGCGGGCCCAGAACAGCGCCGCGACGACCGCAAGGAAGAGCGGTCGGCGGCACAGCTCGCGGAGGCGCTCTGTCCGCTGCGAGCGCTCTCCCGAGAAGCCGAGCGCACGCTCCAGAATCTCGACGTTTCGTCCGCGCTGGTCTGGCTCCAGGGTCGCATGCACCCAACGCTCGAGATAAGTGTGTATCTCTTGATCGCCGAGGGGCAGGAGCTGAATCACCGCCAGACGCTCGGCGAAAAAACCCAATGTAAGCGACTCCGAAGACGCCTCGTCGGGTTCACCAGCCGCCCCGGCGGGACGGAGCAGCTCGGGGCGCAGGCTGATCACAACGCCGCGGACACGATCGGTCCAGACCAGATCATCGGCGATCTGGACGAGATGCGCCCGCGCCTCGGCCGATCCGACCTCATCCAGCCCGTCCAACAGCAACCAGGGACGCTGATCCGGCGGGACGACCCAGGGGCAGCTCGCGAGCAGACTGTGCAGCGCCTCCTCGAGGTCCCGGACGGTCAGTCCTCTCAGGTTGGCACCCGCCAGCGAGACCAGGGCCACCGGGAGCCCTGTCGCGGCCATGCTGCGGGCCAGTCGGCGAAGAACGGTGGACTTCCCGCTACCCGCGGGGCCCACCAGCATCGAGACAGCGTAGCGCGTGAGCAGCTCGCCGGCCGGCTCGCGCGGACGTGTCACCGCCGTCTCCGACCCTGCCGGTGACGCAGCCAGCAGCTCCAGGTACAAGGCGTCCAGCTCAGCTTGCGGGATGCCCCGCCCGTCGGCGACGACCTGCAGACCCTGCAAGGACACGAAGCGGGTGGCCCGATCCACCTCGGACGAGAGCGCCCCGTCGTGCCTCAGCTCCAGCGGCGCGCCTGGATTTCTCAGCGCAGGGCGCGCATGGCGCACCATCTCCGTCCTCACGCTCCACAGGTCCGGCGCCGCCTCCGCGAACATCGGCAGATCGCCCTCGAGCAGGAGCAACAACAACGCCCGGCCTTGGCCGCCGAGCTGGTCTCGCGCCACGTTGAGACGGGCGTACCGCGCCCGTCGCGCCGGTGGCGTCCCGTCGAAGACAACCTCGACGCAGACCTGACCTGCGGACCCCAGGCTCTCTACAGCGCCCTGTACGCGCCCCAGCTCCTTGAGGAGCGCCGACACGCGCGCCCGAGCGTCCTCGCCAGCGCCGCGACTGGGGACCACGCAAAGGAGGAAGCCAAAGCCCTCCAGCCTGCGCAGAACCTTACGCAGCCCATCGACACCAGGGAGCTGATCCAGCTCGCTCATCGCGTCTTGAGCGCGTCGAGGAGGGCAGGATGCACGCCGAACCAGCTCCCGCCGTTGACATAAGGCAACACCAGCTCGCGCTGGAGAAGACTGACGCCGTCGGCGTCATAGTGCAGGGACTCTGGATCCTTCAGCAGCCCCTGGAGCAGCTCGCGATCTTGCGCCTGCAGCGCAGCACGAACCTGAATTGCGGTGCGCTTCGAAGCGCTCTCGACCGCGCGACGCGTGATCGGTCTCCCCTCGGGAGAGTCATCCAGCGCAGCCCGAATCAACCTGAACAGATCGCGCAGGTTTCCGCCGGAGCGTCCCATCAGGAAGTCGAAATCGGCCTCGGCCTCGAAGAGGTAGCTGACAGGGCTGCGACGCTGAACGAGCCCACGGAGAACCCGCCGCCCCTCTGCCACATATGCAGGATCGGTCGCTCCGGACCCCGGTCGCGGCGAGACGGGGATCGCCGGCACGAGGTAGGGCTCGTCGTAGAGGTTCGCGATACGCACACGCTCCTGAAGCAGCGAGAGCGGCGCTGTGATGACCGTCGCCACCGGCAGGAGCGCCCACTGCTCGGCCTGATCCACGAGGATCCGGCTGGCTCGCCCCCGAGCTGCCGTGTCCAGGCCCGCCTTCTCGAGCCCGTCCACCAGCAGGACCAGCCCGCGCTTGGATGCTCGGCGGATGCCCTCATTGGCAGCCTGCAACAGCTCACAGACCATGTCTACGAAATCCCGCAGCCGCTTGCGGACTCGGGTACGCAGCTCGACCCGTCGCTCCGAGCTGACCTTTACGTTGGCCGTGATCGAGGGGATCAGATCGGCGAAGAGCGCCCTGGTCGCGCCTTCGGTCGAGACCGCCGCCCCCGCACCACCACCCGCGGTCGTCGCGTGAGTCTCCACCTCTTCCACGAACCAGCTACGCAGTCGCGCGAACAGGTCATCGTCGAGGTGAATCCTGTGCGCCTCCAACACCGCGCCCACACGCTCGACGATGAGCACCTGAATCTCGGGCAGCTCCAGGTCCTCCTTGTCGAGGTCACGATCGACGTCTACCCGGACGCAGACGAAGCCCTCTCGCTCCAGGATGTGGCTGACACGATTGAGCTCCGTGGACTTTCCACACCCGGGATGGCCCAACATCAAGAGGCGCTGAGGACGGTCCGCCGTGCGCCGGATTCGACGTGCGATGCGCTGCACCAGGGTCTGATCGTTGTCCCCCAGATCCCCCCGCGCGCCAGAGAGATCTTCGTACCACTGCTCGGGATCGGCTGGAGGGATCGGGACGAAGGGGTCGAAGCGACGCCACGCATCTTCGAAGAAGCCAGGATCGGGTGTCGCGTGGAGGTCTTTCATGCCCCCTTGCCTAACACCGTTGCCGCTCACCCGCCCCAGCGCACCCCGCACAGCCGCTCCGACAGGGCCCACAGCGCCTCGCCCTCGGCCTCGTCCTGCACCCCGCTCCGCCAGGCCACCTGCCGGCGCTCGTCGAAGAAGGCGCCGTTGATCCCCGCGACCGCCGCATCCGTGGCCAGCCAGCAGGGCCCGTCGGCGCCGCTCTCGGGGCTTCGCCAGAGCGCCTTCAGGGGCCGAATGAGGGCGGTGGCCCAGTGACCGTCGCCCTCGCCCAGCCCGGTGCGCAGCACGCCCGGGTGGACGGCGTTGACGGTGACGCCGCTGCCTTGGACGCGACGGGCCAGCGCCACGGTCGTCACGGCGTTGCTGCGCTTGGTGTCGCAGTAGGTGCGCAGGGACGAGAAGCTGCGTCCATGGGCCACCGCGTCCAGATCCCGCCGCCCGAGCGCGTAGAGGCCCGCGCTCACGTGGACGATGCGCGCGCCGCTCTCCCGCAGACGTGGCCACAGCAGGGCGTTCAGGTGAAAAGGCGCGAGCTGGTTGACGGCGAAGGAGCGCTCCACCCCGCGCGCGTCCAAGGCGAGCGCGGTGGGCCAGAGGCCTGCGTTGTGGATGATCGCCCCGAGCGGTCCCAGGGCGCCGAGCTGCGTCGCCGCCGCCCGGATCTGCGCCGGATCCATCAGGTCGGCCAGCACGAGGGTGGCGCCTGCGTTGTTCGGCGTGGCGTGGACGGCGTCTTGCGCGGCCTCCCCGCCCGCCACGTCGCGGCAGACCAGCGCGAGCGGGTGGCCCGCAGCGGCCAGCGCGAGCGCGATGGCGCGTCCCAGGCCGCGACTGGCCCCCGTGAGGATGATGGTCTTCGCCGCTGACGTCACGCGCACCTCCACCGTTAGAACGACGTTCTAGAACATCGTTCTAATCGCGGCGCGTTAGACGTCAAGCGTGGACACCCGCGACGCCCGCATCCTGGAGACCGCCGCCCGGCTCTTCGCCGAGGGCGGGCTGCCCGCCGTGACGATCCGCGCCGTCTCCGCGACCGCCGAGGCCAGCACCGGCAGCATCTACCACCGCTTCGGGGACCGCTCCGGCATCCTGGTCGCCCTCTGTCTGGACGCCTTCGCCGAGGGGACGGCCGCCCTGCGCGCGGCGCTGGAGGCGGATCCCCCCGCCGAGCAGGGCCTGCCCGCCCTGGTGACAGGCTGGATCGACTGGGTGATGGCCCGCCCTGACCAGGCCCGTCTGATCTACGAGATCCCCGTCAGCGCGGACATCGAGGCCCGCCGCGAGGAGCTGGCCGCCCAGAAGGGCCCGCTCTTCGCGCCGATCTACGCCTGGGTGGCGCGCGAGGTCCGCGCCGGCCGCCTGCGGCCCCTGCCCGGCTGGGCCTGGGACCCGGTGGTCTTCGGCCCCGTCCACGAGCTCTGCCGACGCTGGCTGGCCGACCGCCGTCACCCGCTCGCCGAGGGGCGCGCGGAGATCGCCGAGGCGGTCTGGCGGGCCGTGGCGCCGAGCCCGCTCCAGTCCCGGGCCTGACGCTCAGAGGAAGCGCACGCCCGAGACGTCCAGGGTGAAACGCTTCTGCGGCCCGACGATGGTCGACGGGTCCTTGCCGGCGTCCTCGGCGTAGTGCCGCGCCTCGTCCTCGGGCATCTCGGTGACGGCGAAGCTGCCGCGCACCAGCACCTTCTTGCCCGCCGAGTCCTTGGGCAGGAAGATCTTGTACTCCTGGTCCTTGACCATCACGTCCACGTCCGGGTTGGCCGTGGCGATGGTGTGCCAGCACCCCTTCTTCTGGCAGACCTCCTTGACCGTGCCCTCGACCACCACGTCCTTGCCGGTCCAGGTCTCGGGGGCGGCGACCAGCGCGTCCACGCTGACGGGAGCGCCGGCCTCGAAGGGCTCGCCCACGACCAGGCCGGGGGTGGCTGCCTCAGCGCGGGTGGGCTCGGCGGCGGGAGCGGCCTCCGCGGCGGGAGCGGCCTCCGCGGCGGGAGCGGCCTCGGCAGGAGGGGTGGTCGGGGCGGCAGGCTCGCCACCGCAGGCGATGAGGAGGAGGAGGGTGATCATGGGGAGGCCTTAACCTGTGGCCTGTGGGCTGGGGAGCACACAGCCCTACCTCAGGTAGCCCATCGCCTTGAGCTGGCGGACGATCTCCGCGTCCACCGTCGCGGGCGCCGGCGCCCCGAAGCGGCGCTCGGCCTCGGCGGCGGCGGCCTCCTGCTCGGCGCGCCAACGCCGGAGCGCCGCCGAGAGCGCCGGACGATCGGACAGCGGCCGCAGCTCACAGGGATCGTCCGCGAGATCGTAGAACTCCTCGCTGCCGTCCTCGCGCTGGATGACCTTGCCCAGGGCGCGGTCGATGAGCGCGTGCTGGCGCGGCGCCTCGGGGTCCCAGGCGTAGGCGAGCAGGGCGGCCGGGACGAAGGGGGCGGTCCAGCGCGGCGACGCCCTCGAAGAGGGGGCGCAGGCTCAGCCCATCGGCCTCCTCGAGCGGGGGCAGGCCGAGCAGCGAGAGCAGGGTCGGGCCGACGTCGGCCAGGCTGACGGGCTCGTCCACCCGCCGCGCGGGCAGGCCCTGGTCGGACCAGAAGAGCAGCGGGATGTGCAGCTGAGAGTCGTACATCCCGGTGCCGTGCGTCTGGAGGCCATGGTCGCCGAAGCTCTCGCCATGATCGGAGAGCACGACCAACAGAAGGGGCCGGTCGCCGGGACGATCGGCCAGCGCCTGCAGCAGCGCGCCCAGCTCCTGATCGGCGGCGCGGATCGCCGCCTCGTAGGCCGCGCGGGGGTCCTCCTGCGCGAAGGGCGGGCGGTAGTGCTGGTGGACGTCGAGCGTGTGAACATAGGCGAAGGCCGGCCGATCCTCCTCCTCGGCGAGCCACGCCAGCAGCGCGCGGTGCAGCTGCGCGGCGGTGGGCGCGCCCATGGGCGAGATCTGCCCACGCCAGCGCCGCGGCGGCGCGCTCAGATCGAAGCCGCGCTCCAGACCGGACAGCGTGGAGCCGAGGGGGTTGGCGGACAACGAGCCCGTGCGCCAGCCGGCGTCGCGGAGGCGCTCCTGCAGCAGCGGCACGGCCTCGGAGAGGCGGTCGGTGAAGCGCTGAGCGCCGACCTGATGGCGGGTGGGCCAGAGCCCGCTCATCAGCGTGGGGATGACGGGCTTGGTCCAGCTGGAGACGCTGTAGGCGCGGGTGAACCAGACGCCCTCGGCGGCCAGCCGGTCCAGCGTGGGCGAGACGTCGGCGACCGGGCTGCCCCAGGCGTGCAGGGCGTCGGCGCGCAGGGCGTCGATCAGGTAGACCAGCACGTCGGGCGAGGCGGCCGGAGCCGGGCCCGCGCGCAGACGGAGATCGCCCAGAAAGGAGGGCGACCGCCCCTCACCGGCCAGCTCGAGGGTGATCTCCTCGCCGGCCCAGGGCGCGAGCGAGGCGGCCCGCGGCGTCCAGTCGGGGCCACCCTCCTCCGTCCAGAGCGTGGTCTCCTTCTCCGCCTCGAGCACGCGGATCACGCCGCGCGCGCCCTCGACCGGGGCGCCAGCCGACCAGCGCAGCTCGGGCCGATCTTCGGGGACGCGCACCCGGAGTCGCGCGCGGCCGCCGGGGTGGACGAACCAGCCGGGCCGCAGGAGGCCACCGAGCTCGAGCGTCTCCGTCCCGGCCGCCAGGTCGGCGTAGGCAGCCTCCGCGCGCTCCAGGCGGAGCTCATCGGGCAGGTCGGCCCCTGTGGCCGCGCCCTCCAGGGTCAGCTCGATCCCGCGCAGGCGCGCGCCCCGCCATGCGTCCGCCCAGTTTCCCCCGACCAGCTCGTGCAGATCGACGCGCAGCGTGGTGGGCTGGCCCGTGTCCGCGGGCAGAAGCAGGCGGGTCGAGCGGCTGACCCGATCCGCGACCTCGGTGCCCGACGACGAGAACGCGACGACGCGAACGCCCCGCAGCGCGCCGGGGCGCAGGCGGATCTGCAGCCAGGAGGCCGCGGCGAGCTCCTCCGAGAAGACAGGGCTTCGCAAGCGCAGATCGTCGCCGCGCTCCACCCGCTCCCAGCGCGAGAGCGCTCCCGCGTCCCACACGGCCAGCGGGGCGGGCGGCGCGGGGGGCTCGCCCAGGACCTCGGCGGGCGCGCGCGTGAGGTCCAGCCCAGGGTCCGCGGGAGCGCGCCAGTCCGGCAGCGCGCGCGGCTCCTCCTCCAGCACCGGGAAGGTGACGGGCTGGCCCTCGCCGCAGCGGTCCAGACCGCGATGCTCCGTGGGCGGCGAGGCGCACCCAAGGAGGGCCAGGATGACCAGCATGGTCTCAGTCTGCGTCCAGGCCCGCGCAGCGTCAAGGCGCGACGACGAGGGCGGGGTGTGCGAAAAGACACACCTCACCTGTGCACGCCGGACCAGCCCCGCGCAAGTCGGCTCGCTACGGGATGATTCTCGGTGGCATGGTTCCTGCAACCGCTCCCCTCGGGCCCGCGCCCAGGGAGCCAGGATGGACAGGGGCTAGATCGACAACGGCTGGATGACCGTAGACGGGAACGAGGCGGTGGCCTCGGTCGCCCACCGCCTGAGCGAGGTGATCGCGATTTACCCGATCACCCCGTCCAGCGCGATGGGCGAGCTGTGCGACGAGTGGTCCTCGAAGGGCCGCACGAACCTCTGGGGGCGCCGTGCCGCAGGTCATGGAGATGCAGTCCGAGGCGGGCGCCATCGGCGTCGTACACGGGGCGCTGCAGGCGGGCGCGCTGGCCACGACGTTCACGGCCAGCCAGGGCCTGCTGCTGATGATCCCGAACATGTACAAGATCGCCGGCGAGCTGACGCCCTTCTGCATGCACGTCGCCGCGCGGGCCCTGGCCACGCACGCCCTCTCCATCTTCGGCGATCACTCGGACGTCATGGCCTGCCGGCAGACGGGCTTCGGCATGCTCTCGTCTGGCTCGGTGCAGGAGGCGCATGACATGGCGCTGATCGCCACCGCCGCCAGCCTGCGCGCCCGCATCCCCTTCCTGCACTTCTTCGACGGCTTCCGCACCTCGCACGAGGTGGCCAAGGTGCGCCCGCTCGCCGACGCGACGCTGCGCGCGCTGGTCTCCGAAGACGCCGTCTCCGCCCACCGCGCCCGCATGCTCACGCCGGACCGGCCGGTGATCCGCGGCACGGCGCAGAACCCCGACACCTTCTTCCAGGCCCGCGAGGCGTGCAGCCCCTGGTACGCCGCCTGCCCGGACATCGTGGCGGAGGTGATGGAGGAGTTCGCGCGGGAGACTGGACGGAGCTACCGGCTCTTCGACTATGTCGGCCACCCGGAGGCCGAGCGGGTGATCGTGCTGATGGGCTCGGGCGGCGAGACGGCGGCGGAGACGGCGCGCTGGCTGGCCGAGCGGGGGGAGAAGGTCGGGGTGGTGCGGGTGCGCCTCTACCGGCCCTTCGACGCCGCCGCCCTGCTGGCCGCGCTGCCCGAGACCGCGCGGTCCCTCGCCGTGCTCGACCGCACCAAGGAGCCGGGCGCCACCGGCGAGCCGCTCTACCAGGACGTGCTGACGGCGATCTACGAGGCCCGCGTCGAGGGGCGGCTGCTGCAGGAGATCCGCGTGGTGGGCGGGCGCTACGGCCTGGCCAGCAAGGAGTTCACGCCGGGGATGGTGGCCGCCGTCTTCCAGAACCTCGCCGAGCGGCGGCCCCGCAACCACTTCACGGTGGGCATCGTGGACGACGTCAGCGGCAGCTCGCTGGCCTGGGACCCGGAGCTGGACATCGAGCCGGCGGGCACGCAGCGGGCGGTCTTCTTCGGCCTGGGCTCGGACGGGACGGTGGGGGCGAACAAGAACTCCATCAAGATCGTGGGCGAGGACGAGGGCCTGCACGCGCAGGGCTACTTCGTGTACGACTCGAAGAAGTCCGGGGCGATCACCATCTCCCACCTGCGGTACGGGCCGGAGCCGATCCGCGCGCCCTATCTGGTGCGCCGGGCCGGCTTCGTCGCCGTGCACCAGCCGGGCTTCCTGGACCGCTACGACGTGCTCGCCTGCGCCGCGCCGGGCGCCACCCTCCTGCTGAACAGCGCCTGGCCGGCGGAGCGCGTCTGGGACAGCCTGCCGCGGGAGCTGCAGCAGCGCGCGCTGGCGCTGGGGGTGCGTCTCTACACGATCGACGCCTACAAGGTAGCCCGCGAGGCGGGCATGGGCAGCCGCATCAACACCATCATGCAGACGGTCTGGTTCGCCCTCTCTGGGGTGATGCCGCGCGAGCAGGCCATCGCCGCCATCAAGCATGCCATCGACAAGACCTACGCCCGCCGCGGGCCCGAGGTGCTGGCGCAGAACTACGCCGCGGTGGACGCCGCGCTGGCAAACCTGCACGCCGTGCCTGCGCCCACGGGGCTGACCTCGACCCGCCATCGGCCGCCGATCGTCTCGGCGAACGCGCCGGAGCTGGTGCAGCGGGTCACGGCGATGATGTTGGCGGATCAGGGCGACCTGCTGCCCGTCTCGGCCTTCCCGGTGGACGGCACCTGGCCGACGGGCACCGCGCGCTGGGAGAAGCGCAACCTGGCGCAGGAGATCCCCATCTGGGATCCAGCGATCTGCATCCAATGCAACAAGTGCGCCATGGTCTGCCCGCACGCGGCGATCCGCGTCAAAGCCTACCCGCCAGACGCGCTCGCTGGGGCGCCGATCACCTTCCAGAGCGTCCCGTACAAAGGCAAGGAGCTGGAGGGCCAACGCTACACCGTGCAGGTGGCGCCGGAGGACTGCACGGGCTGCTCGGTCTGCGTGGCGGTCTGCCCGGCCAAGGACCGCAGCAACCCGCGCCACAAGGCCATCGACATGCTCCCGCAGGCGCCCCATCTGGAGGCCGAACGCGCCAACTGGGAGACCTTCCTGGGCCTGCCCGAGGTGGACGCCACCACGCTGAAGCTGGACCTGCGCACGGCGCAGCTCAAGCAGCCGCTGTTCGAGTTCTCCGGGGCCTGCGCGGGCTGCGGCGAGACGCCCTACATCAAGCTGCTCACGCAGCTGGTCGGCGATCACCTGCTCATCGCCAACGCGACGGGCTGCTCCTCCATCTACGGTGGAAATCTGCCCACCACGCCGTACACGGTGGGTCCTGACGGGCGAGGCCCGGCCTGGGCCAACTCCCTCTTCGAGGACAACGCCGAGTTCGGCCTGGGCTTCCGGCTGGCGGTGGACCAGCAGGAGGCGCTGGCGCGCGGGCTGGTGGAGCGCCTCGCGACGGAGCTGGGCGAGGTGCGGGTCACGGGCCTCTTGGAGGCCGGGCAGACCGACGCGGCCGGCATCGCCGCCCAGCGGGAGCGCGTCCGCGATCTGCGCACCTTCCTGGCTGGGATCGACCGACCGGAGGCGCGGCTGCTGGCCCGCGAGGCCGACGCCCTGGTGCGCAAGAGCGTCTGGCTGGTGGGCGGCGACGGCTGGGCCTACGACATCGGCTACGGCGGGCTGGACCACGTCCTGTCCACGGGCCGGGACGTGAACATCCTGGTGCTGGATACTGAGGTCTACTCCAACACCGGCGGGCAGCAGTCCAAGGCCACGCCGCGCGGCGCCTCCGCCAAGTTCGCCGTCGCCGGAAAAGCGTCGGCGAAGAAGGATCTCGGGCTGATGGCCATGGCTTATGGGAACGTCTACGTGGCCCGCGTCGCCTTCGGCGCCCGCGACGCCCAGACGGTCAAGGCCCTGCAGGAGGCGGAGAGCTACCCCGGGCCCTCGCTGGTCATCGCCTACAGCCACTGCATCGCCCACGGCTACGACCTGGTGCACGGGCTCGAGCAGCAGAAGGCGGCGGTGGACACCGGCTACTGGCCGCTCTACCGCTACGATCCGCGGGCGAAGGCGCGTGGCGAGTCGCCGCTGCACCTGGACGCGGGCGAGCCCCGGGGCGATCTGTCCCGCTTCATGCGCGCCGAGACGCGCTTCCGCGCCGCCGAGGCCATGGATCCGGATCGTTTCTCCGAGGCGGTGCGCGTCTCCCGGCAGGAGATCGCCGACCGCTGGGCCCTCTACCAGGCGCTCGCCAACCCCAGCGCTCCCCCCACGAAGCCGAGCTGAAGGAAGCACCGCCCATGGATCTCCGCACCTCCTACCTGGGCCTCTCGCTGGCGCACCCGGTCGTCAGCGGCGCCGGCCCCCTGGTCGACGACCTGGACGCCGTCCGCCGCCTCGAGGCCGCCGGCGCCGCCGCCATCGTCATGCACTCCCTCTTCGAGGAGCAGATCATGGGCGAGCTGGCGGCCACCGAGGCCCAGACCGGCCAGCACCACGACGCCTACGCCGAGGCGCTCTCCTTCTTCCCGAGCGGCGGGGACGAGTGGCTGGGCCCGCGCGCCTATCTGCGGCAGATCATGAAGATCAAGGCCATCGTGGACGTGCCGGTCATCGCCTCGCTCAACGGCACCACCGCCAGCGGCTGGACCCGCTACGCGCGCCAGATCGAGGAGGCCGGCGCCGACGCGCTGGAGCTGAACGTCTACCTGCTGGCGACGAAGCCCGAGATCGACGCCGCCCACGTCGAGGACCGCGTGCTGGAGGTGGTGCAGGCCGTGCGCGCGACCGTCCGCCTGAAGCTGGCGGTCAAGCTCTCGCCCTTCTACTCCTCGCTGCCCAACCT
>CAZKWG010000019.1:13198-25350 GCA_964556105.1 uncultured Enterobacterales bacterium
TCGCGCGGCGCCTGGAGCAGGCCGGCGTGGACGCGCTCGTGCTGTTCAACCGCTTCTACCAGCCGGACATCGACGTCGAGCACCTGGAGATCGCGCCGAAGCTGGTGCTCTCCGACGCGAGCGAGCTGCTGCTGCGCCTGCGCTGGCTGGCCATCCTCCGCGGGCGCACGGGCCTTCAGCTCGCCGCGACGGGCGGGGTCCACACGCCGGTGGACGTGGTCAAGGCGCTGATGGCCGGGGCGGACGTCGTGCAGACCGTGAGCGCGCTGCTCAAGCACGGGCCGGAGTACATCGGGCACCTGCGCCAGGGCCTGGAGCGCTGGATGCAGGAGCACGACTACGGCTCGGTGGACGAGCTGCGCGGGAGCATGAGCCTGGCGCGCTGCCCCGATCCAGAGGCGTTGGAGCGGGCGAACTACGCGCGGGTGCTGCAGACCTGGCGGGGCTGAGGGCGCGCGCGACAAAAGGATAATGGATAAGGTCCGACCTTGGCCAGACCATCCGAATGACCGCCTCGGGCGTGTCAGCCTTGCAGGAGCTCAGCAGGACCAAAGGCGCGGCGTGGGCGAGGGGGTCGAAGGCGCAGCGCCAGGGTGGTTTCCCGGGCCCGGTGACGCTATGATGAGCCGCTGCGCGGGCTCCCCTCCATCGCTGGCGTGTCGTGCAGCATCCGTGCGTCGCCATGCTGCTCCTCGCGCTCCTGACCTGTCTCGCTGGTCTCTGGGCACACGCCTCGGAGAGGAGGCGCGACGACGACTGGGTAGCCGAGCACTGGACGGCCGCCAACGGGCTGCCGCTGAACCACCTGACGGGGGTGGCGCTGACGCCCGACGGCATGCTGTGGCTGAGCACGCTGGACGGGCTCGTCCGCTTCGACGGCGTCCGCTTCGTCACGTTGAGACCCGCCGATCTCCCCGGCCTCCCGAGCAGCCGCCTCGCGTCCATGGCCCAGGACGACGCCGGCACGCTCTGGATCACGACCGAGCAGGGCGCCCTGGTCCGGTTCCGGGACGGCGTAGCCCGGACCTGGAGCCCCGCGGAGCTGGGCAGCGATGCGCGCGTGGTGCTGCGCCAGGGACGGTGGGTCTGGGTGCTCTGCGATCAGGGCGCGCTGCGCGTCGAAGACGGCGTCCCGGTTCGCTTCGGCGACCCCTCGACCTGGGGGCCTGATGTGGGGCCAGTCACGGACCTTGCCACAGGCCCCGACGGCGCCTTGTGGCTGCTCGGAGCGCGCGCGCTGCTCCGACTCGACGAGGAGGGCGAGCTTCAGGGTCGTCACGATCCCGCGTCAGGGGTTGACGTTCGCGAGCTGGTAGCGCTGGCCGTCTCCCCACGCGGCGACGCGCTGGTGGTCGCGGGGGGCTCTCTCCTGCGCCCCTCGGGCGACGCGCTGCTCCCCGTGCCCACCCGGGGGGCCTCCTGGGAGAGCGTGCTCTGCGCCGCGATCGCCGAGACGGACGGCGTTTACACGGTGATCGGCCAGCGCGGGGCCTGGCGCCTCGCGCCGGACGGAGAGGTCACGGCGCTCGGCGAGACCACGACCGAGACCTGCCTGGACGCCAAGGCCCGTCGCGATCAGGGGCGCTGGCGGGTGCGAGGCGCCGAGCTGCTTCTGGACGGGGCGACCGTGCTGCGGACGACCCGGGCCATCCGTACGGTGCTCCCCACCCCTGAGGGCGTCTGGGTGATCACCAACGGCGACGGGCTCTACCTCTTGAGGCCCGCACCGGTGCGCATGGAGGGACCCGTCGCCTCCGCCACAGGCGTGCTGGTCGGCCCCTCGGGGGAGCGGATCTCGCTGCAGTGGGATGGGCTGGTCCACCTGGTTGACCCGCCGACGCAGATCATCGTCGACCCGGACGGCGAGAAGCCGCCGAGGAGCAGGCACTGGGACGCGCTCGCCTTGGACCCGCAGGGGCGCCTGTGGGCGGGCGGGCTCGCCGGCCTGTGCCTGATCCGTGGGGAGACCTGCGGCCTGGTCGGGATCCAGGGCGCGACCACGGCCCGCCCGCTGGTCGTGGACGGGAGCGGGGCGTTGTGGGTGGACACGGATCGAGGTCTGGGGCGGGCGCCGCCCGGGCTGGGGCCCGACGCGGGCTGGGAGCTCATCGACCTTCACGGCCCCGAGACGCAGGCGCGCACCGCGGCGCGGACGCGAGACGGCGCCGTGGTCGTGGCCTTCGAGAATCAGGGGCTCCGGCTCTACCGCGAGGGCAAGGTGACGGAGTGGGGCCGCGAAGACGCCATGGGCCTGGACATGGCGCGCGCGCTGTATACGGATCCTGATGGCCTGCTCTGGATCGCCACGGCGGACGGCGGGCTGTGCCGCCTGGACCTTCGCGCGGCCACAGCGGGCTCGCGGCCCGCGCCGCGCTGCCTGACCCGGTCTCGGGGCCTGCCGGCCGACACCATCCACGCCGTCACGCTCGACGACCAGGGGCGGCTGTGGATGAGCTCCAACCAGGGCCTCTTCTACGTGCTCCGGACGGAGGCGGAGGCGGCGCTGCTGGATGGGTCCGCCGTCCTCAGCCCGCTGGTGCTGTCCGAGCGGGACGGGATGGCGAACCGCGAAGCCAACGGCCTGGGCTCACCGAACGTGGGGCGCGCCCCCGACGGCACCCTCTACTTTCCGACCCAAGCCGGGATCGCGCGCGTCGAGCCCGCGCGCCTCCCCCTCCCCGCGCCGCCGAAGGTCCGCGTGGAGCACATGCACGTCAACGGGTCGGAGGTGGCGACCGCCGAGGCGCTCCGGCTGGATCCCGGACAACGCGACGTGTCCTTCACCTGGACCGCGCCCGAGTTCCGGTGGCCCGATCAGCTGCTGTTCCGCGCCCGGCTGGTCGGCTATTCGGACACCTGGAGCCCGCTCTCCGCCGCCCGCGCCGCGTCGTGGACCAACCTGCCGCCCGGCGACTACACCTTCGAGGTCGAGGCCGTCCTGGGCGGGTCCTGGAGCCAGGCGCCGGGACGCGTGTCGTTTACGCGCGCTCCGGCCTTCGTCGAGACGCTGTGGTTCCCGATCTGCGTCCTCGCGACGGTCCTCGGCGTCTTCGGCGGGCTGTTCTGGTGGCGCGGTCGGCTGAGGCAGGCGCGGATCCTTGCGCTCGAGGAGGAGGTGCAGCGGCGCACCGCCGTCCTCTCCGAGCAGAACGCGGCGCTCGCCAGGAGCAACCGAACCGTCGTGGAGCAGGCGGCCCGGCTCACGGAGCTCGACACGTTGAAGAGCAACTTCGTCAGCAACCTCTCTCACGAGCTGCGCACGCCGCTGACGCTCGTGCTGGGCCCGCTGGACGACATGTTGACCTACGACCTCGACGATCACCAGCGCTCGACGGTGCGGATCGCCCATCGCAACGCCGAGCGTCTGCGAGAGCTGGTCGGGCAGCTCTTCGACGTGGCGCGGCTGGAGTCCGGCGGGCTGCCCCTGGTTGCGCGCCCGCTGGATCTCGGAGCGCTGGTAGCCCGGGTCGTCGAACGTTTTCTCCGCTTTGCGTCCGAGCGTGGCGTCGCGCTCGAGACCCACGTTGCCGCTCGGGTCGTCGTCTGGGTCGACGCCGATCTCATCGACAAGATCCTGAGCAATCTCCTGGGCAACGCCCTGAAGTTCACCCGCTCGGGGGGGCGGGTGACCGTCGCGGTCGAGCGCGCGGGAGAGCAGAGCGCCACGGTCACGGTCACCGACACCGGCGCTGGCATCCCAGCCGGGGAGCTGGACCGCATCTTCGAGCGCTTCTACCAGGTGGATCCCGCGGGGGAGGCGCGTACCCACGGCGGCGCGGGGATCGGGCTGTCCCTGGCGCGCGACCTCGTCGAGCTCCACGGCGGCTCGATGTGGGCGGAGAGCTCGCCTGCGGGCAGCACCTTCCGCTTCACGCTCCCGCTGGGCGTCCTGCACCTGCGCCCCGAGGAGGTCGATCTCAGCGCCCCGCCGCCCGATCTTCCTCCCGAGGAGCCACGTCCCGCGCCACCCGACGACGGCGAGGACGACGCCGCGCACCGCGCGAGCGTGCTCGTGGTCGAG
Organism: uncultured Enterobacterales bacterium; assembly: GCA_964556105.1. Taxonomy (GTDB): domain Bacteria; phylum Myxococcota_A; class UBA796; order UBA796; family CAZKWG01; genus CAZKWG01. The sequence goes on from CAZKWG010000019.1 coordinate 17,220, forward strand.
GACCACGCAGACATGCGGGCCTACATCGCCTCGCACCTGGCCGAGCGCTTCGAGGTGCGGACGGCGACGGACGGGCGGGCAGCGCTGGCCGCGATCCGCGAGCGCCGTCCCGACGTGGTGATCTCGGACGTGATGATGCCCGACCTCGACGGGATCGCGATGTGCAGAGAGATCCGCTCCGATCCGTTGCTTCGCGATCTGCCCGTGATCCTCGTCAGCGCCAAGGGAGCCGAGGCCGACCGCCGCGCGGGGCTGGAGGTCGCGTCGGCCTGGCTCCCCAAGCCCTTCCGGATGCGCGAGCTGCTGGAGCAGGTGTCGCGGCTGGCCCCGCCGCCGCTCGCCGCACAGCCCGCCCCTGCTCCGCTCAGCGAGGTGGATCGGCGCCTCCTCGATCGCCTGCACGCCCAGGTCCTGGCCAGCCTCGCCGACCCGGAGCTCACCGTGGCGAAGCTGTCCCGCTCGATGGCCATGAGCCGCCGTCAGCTCCTGCGCGAGGTGAGCCGCCTGACGGGCCAGCCCGTCGTCGCCTTCATCCAGCGGCAGCGCATGGAGGCGGCGCGTGACCTGTTGCGCCGGGACCGGTCGCTGGCCGTGTCGGAAGTGGCCAGCGCCGTCGGCATGAACCGCGCCTACTTCTCCCGGCTGTATACAGCCTGGTACGGGCACCCTCCCTCCGAGGAGCGCGCGGCGGGAACGCAGCCGTAGATCGGGGGCCGTGCACTCCTGAGACAAACTTGCCTGGCGCTGGGACATTCTGCCTCTGGGTCGCTGACCTCCTCCTGGCTCCGAGTATCTTGAGCGGGTCCCTCTGGTGACCTTCCGGGCGGGATGAGACACAGATCTCCAAACACAGACCTTCAGCAGGTCTTCCATTTACTCCCACGCCCAGCGCACAGGAGAGCAGCCCTATGACTGCACGGCTCACAATTCCATCGACGATACTGGTCACGCTCGCGCTCCAGGCCACGTTCGCCGCTCCGGCCCACGCCCAGAGCGCGGCGCTCTACTACGACGCTCAGACCGAGCGGAGCCGCACCGGCAGCGGGGGCGAAGGGATGGCCTGGGGCTACCTCCACACGGGTCCTCTCCCGGCGGCGCTGACGCTCACGGCCGATGACCCGGTCACGATTCAGCTCTACGACAACGACCAGGGCGAGCGCTACGTCGGGGGCTCCAACGACGAGCTCCAGCTCTGGATGTCCGACACGAACCTCAGCGCGCTCGCAGGGGAGTCGGTGCGCTTCGAGTTCTTCTCGGTCGTCCCCGCGAACCTCCTGGACGAGGCGGACGAGGCCTTCGAGGGGTCGCTCGATCTGCGGGCACAGTTCTTGCAAGCGCCAGGCTCCTTCGCGACGGTCTGGAACACCACGACCTGGCCGTCCTCGAGCCGGGACGACGGCAACCGGGCTTCCTCCTTCGAGGGCTACCCCGCCGCGGACCACGTCGTCCGTCTGTACTACGTCCACCTGGGCAGGGGATTCAGCGGGCTCTCGCCGAGCGGAAGGACGATCCCCACCGTCGCGGACGCGGGCAACAAGAAGATCTGGGCCTCCGCGAGCGTGAGCGACACCCTGGTCGAGTCCAGCACCAACCAGAGCATCTGGGAGAACGCCATCTCCGGCCGCGGCATGGAGGGCGTCATCGTCGTCGAGAACACGTCGGATCGGGAGGCGCTGACGGTGAACCTCGACTTCCTGCACCTCATGGAGGACGACAGCCCGAACATCGGCGGCAACGACGACGATCTCCTGGCCACCACGACCGGGACCTCCCCGTCGGATTACCAGCTTGCCCCCGGCGCGACGCTCAAGTGGAAGATCTTCCTCCTGCCCAAGTGGGAGGCCATCAGCGAGGCCCGGGACTTCCTCAGCGGCGACGGTGACCTCGAGCCCTACGCCAACTTCAGCGTGAGCGGAGACCCCGAGGTCCCCCTGGAGATCCTCTCGGAAGAGGAGGTCGCCGCCATGGGGGAGGACCAGCCCGAGACCACCGTCAGCTTCGGCGCGGCTGAGCTGCCCTCTCCGCTGCCGCCGCCGCCCGTCGTGGCGTTCTCGGGAGCCGCCGAGACCTACACCATCGACCAGGACGTGGACATCGCGTGCACGGTGACCGACGGCGGGGGCGGCATCGTCTACGACACGTGCGCCGACGTGTACGGCCCGGCGTGGTCCTACCCGGCGGGCATCAGCACCTACGACGCCTACGCGACCGACCTCTACGGCCAGGAGGGCACCGACAGCGTGAGCTTCGAGGTCGTGGTCACCCCGGACGCGCTCATCGCCATCACCGAGCGCTTCGTCGATCATGCGGGCATCGAGAACAGCCTGGTCAAGAAGATCGAGCAGGCTCGGAAGGCGAAGACGGACACGGCTCAGGACGCGGCGTGCGAGGCCTTCATCCACGAGGTCGAGGCCCAGGCCGGCAAGCACGTGACGGAGTTCGACGCCGAGGTCCTCATCTACTGGGCCGAAGAGCTCGAGCTCCAGTAGTCACGGGGCCGCGAGACCCAGCCTGAGCCTCCTCCAGAGGACAGGCTGGGGGAGCCCCTTCTGCACGGCCCCCAGGGTGTGCGAAAAGACACACCCTGACAGGGCACCCGGCGCCGCGGCTCAGGAGAGCGCCATCATCCGCTCCAGCGGCTTGAGGGCCGCCAGCCGCAAGGCCTCGTCCATCTCGATGCGCGGGCTCAGGGTGGTCAGGGCGTCGCGGATCTTGTCCAGCGTGTTCAGCCGCATGTGCGGGCACTCATTGCAGGCGCAGCTCTCGTCCATGCCGGGCAGGGGCAGGAAGGTGCGGTCGGGCGCCGCCTTCTGCATCTGGTGCAGAATGCCGCTCTCGGTGGCGACGATGAAGGTGTCGGCCTCGGTCGTCGTCGTGGCGTAGGTGAGCAGGCTGGACGTGCTGCCGATGTGGTCGGCGTAGGCCAGGATCGGCGGCTCGCACTCGGGGTGGCAGATGACCTTCGCCTGCGGGTAGCGGGTCTTCAGCGCCACGAGGCGCTGCTCGGAGAAGGTCTCGTGGACGATGCAGGCGCCGCCCCAGAGCACCATCTCGCGCCCGGTCTGCTTGATCAGCCAGGCGCCCAGGTTCCGGTCGGGGCAGAAGAGGATGCCCTGATCCGCCGGGATGCTCTCGATGACCTTCTCGGCGTTCGAGCTGGTGCAGATGATGTCGGAGAGCGCCTTGACCTCCGCCGAGCAGTTGATGTAGCTGACCAGGACGTGGCCGGGGTGCCGCTCCTTCCAGCGGGCGATGGCCTTGCCCGGCGCGGAGTCGGCCAGCGAGCAGCCGGCGCGCATGTCCGGGACGATGACCGTGCGCGTCGGGTTCAGGATCTTCGCCGTCTCGGCCATGAAGTGGACGCCGCAGAACAGGATGACGTCGGCGTCGGTCTTCTGGGCGGCCTTCGCGAGCTGCAGCGAGTCGCCGATGCAGTCGGCGAGGTCCTGGATGTCCGGCTCCTGGTAGTAGTGCGCGAGCACGAGGGCGTTGCGCTCGCGGCGGAGCTGGTCGATCTGGTCGAGCACGTCGAGCTGGCTCATGGTGGGCTCCCTGGGGGCATGGATCTAGCCCAGCCCGCGCGGCGCGGCGACCCTGGGGGCCGTGCGCGGCGACCGGGGCGAGTGTTCCACGGGTAGCAGGCCGCATGACGGGAGATCGAAAACTTTCGCTCCGCTGGGGATTGCCGGGCGATGCCCAGGGGTCTTAGGGTGTTCGTGGAACACCGCAATACCGGAGGCCTTCCAGGCGTGAGACGACCCCCGACGCACCTGCTCGGCGTCCTGACGATGGGCGCGGTGGTGCATCTCGGAGCTGGGTGTACCGCCGGTACGCGCGAAGCGCCCGATCGGATCAGCGTCCTCGTCGTCAGCCTGGAGGGGGTCCGCGCCGACCGGCTCGAGCCCTATGGCGCCAACCAGGCCTCGTCGCCCGCGCTGCGCGCGCTGGCGGAGCAGGGGGTGCTCTTCGAGCGGGCCTACAGCGCCTCACCGCTCACCCTGCCCAGCCTGGGCACCCTGCTGACGGGGCTCAACCCGCCGGGGCACGGCCTGCGCGACGCGCGCGGCGCGGCGCTGGCGCCTGAGGTGCTGACGCTGGCGGAGCAGTTCCTGGACCGCGGCTACGTCACGGCGGCGTTCACGGGCACCGAGGGGGCGGAGGCGCGCTGGGGGCTGGACCAGGGCTTCGCCCTCTACTCCGACCGGGAGAGCAGCGGCGTTCGCGACGCGCGCGCCGCAGAGGACGTGGTGGACGACGCCATCCGCAGCCTCTCGGGGATGCAGGGGCCCGTCTTCGCCTTCGTCGAGCTGCCGGCGGGCACGGGTCCCGAGCGGGACTACGACCAGCGACTGAGCGCCGCGGACGCGGAGATCCGCAGGCTCACGGCCTGGTGGGACCGCGCCTTCCCGGACTCGGTGCTGGTGGTGACGGCCGACCACGGCCTGGCCCAGGGCGAGGGCGGCGAGCACGGGGCGGGGGCGCTGCTCACCGACGCGACCCTGCGCGTGCCGCTGCTGATGCGCGGGATCGGCGCCGCCTCGGAGCGGGTGCCCGTCGGGGAGCGCGTCGCCGATCCGGTCGGCGTGATCGACGTGGCGCCCACCCTGCTCAGCCTCGCCGACCTGCGGGTCCCGCGCTGGCTGGAGGGCAATGACCTGCTCGACGAGGGCTCGGACCAGATCTACGCCGAGGCGACGCTGGGCTGGTCGCGGCTCGGGCTCAGCGCCCTCTACGCGTTCACCGACGAGGAGGGCCGCTACGTGGAGGGCGCCTGGAGCGCCTGGTACCCGGCGGCGGGCGGGCGCGTCTCGGTGCAGGCCGATCTCACCCACCCCACGGACGATCTGGCGGAGCAGCTCGCGGATCTCCGAGAGGATCTGCTGGTTCGGGCCACCTTCGACGTGGTCCCCGATCTCGACGATCCGGGCTCGCTGGGCGGCGACCTCTACGCGCCGCCCGGCACCACCGACCCGCGCGACGCCATCGAGCTCTTCGCGATGCTCGCCGACGTCGAGGCGCGGCTGCAGTCCAACCAGCTCTGGATCGCCGAGCGCCGCCTCCGCGAGCTGGAGGAGCGCACCACCGACGCCTACGGGGTCACGGCCCTGCGCGCCCAGCTCACGCTGCGCGAGGGTCGGCTGACCGAGGCCATCGCCATGTTCGCCGACCTTTATGGGCGGCACCCCAGCGAGGGTCTGGCGCTGCAGCTCGGGGCGGTGCTGAGCAGCGCCGGGCGCTGGGACGAGTCCGCCCGCTGGTTCGACCTCGTGCTGGCGCAGGACCCCGACCAGCCGGACGCGCTGGCCGGGCGGGTCCACGTCGCGCTGGCCATGGGCGACCAGGAGACCGCCGAGGTGCTGCTGGGCAGCGCGGGCGAGCGGCCGGAGCTGGACTGGGCCTGGGCGGAGCTGATGCTCGCCGACGGTCGCGCCGAGGACGCGCTCGCCTACGCCGAGCGGGCCGTCACCGCGCAGCCGGGCTCCTCCCTGCCGCTGGCCGCCCTGGCCGCCGCCCGCTGGGAGCTGGGCGAGCCCCATGTGGCGCTGGACCTGCTGCAGGAGGCGGTAGACGCCGATCCGTACGATCTCACGCTGCGCGCGCGGCTCGCCACCTACATGCTGGAGCTGGGGCGCGCCCGCCGCGCCGCCCGCCTCGTCGCGCCCTCGACCACGCTGGCGCCGGACGGTGGTGTGGTGCAGGATCTTTATGAGGAGGCTCAGGAGGCGGCGAGCTGGCCGCGGGGGCGGCCGCCGGGCTAGGTTTGCTAGTTTATGCGCTGCGAGCCTGGCTCGTCTTCGGTCGGTCCACCTCCGAGCACGTCCCTCAACCCGTCGTTGTTGACGTCTCTGGCTGCGGCTTCAAAGCTTCAATCTTCAAAGTGCCAGGTATCTTGATCATTGATCAGGTGCCAGGTATCTTGATCATTGATCAGGTGCCAGGTATGCTGCTCGACCCGCAGAACGAGACGCGACGCTCCCCTGCCAGCGGGACACCCCCACGCTGACATCTCCTCCTGAGGGATGACTGGCGCATCTCCTTTGCATGGGCGCGGCCAAAGCAGAGGTATACTCATGATCAAGATACCTGGAACCTGATCAAGATACCTGGCACCTGATCAATGATCAAGATACCTGGCACTTAATCGGGCTACCAGTACTGGTACATGAGAACGCTCGACGGGTCGTCCAACCCGCCCGTTCGCTATTTCTACGAGGTCGATGCGCAGGAGCGCCAGTTTGCGGCGAGCTTCACGGAGCACATCGCCGCGCTTGCACGCGCATGGGGCGAGCGCCATCGCGGCGGGGACGCCGACGCGCCGGGCAGCTAAGCGGCCTGCTCGGCGAGCTTTTCTGTACCGGCCCCAGTCTGGGCCAGCACGGCCCGCTACTCGTAGCGCGTGTCACCCACATCCAGGGCGCTGACCCGGTGCTCGTGCTGGCTGTGGTTCAGCGAGTCGCCGAGGATGATCATCACCGCGGACGTCACGACCCCCGCCGGCAGCCCGTTGTCGCCGGTGTCGGCGTCGCGCAGACAGGCGTCCGGGTACGCGGCGAGCACGCTGGTCAAGGTCCCGCCCTCCGACGAGAGGTGCTCGGGCAGCAGGTCGTCCAGCCCGCCGACCGCCTTCCACTGAGGGGCGTCGGCGGCGAAGGCGTAGCGCGTGACCCCGTCGCCCAGATCCTCGGGAGAATCGACCATGCTGGTGTCGGTGACGATGACGTTGAGCGTGCTGCCCGTGCCGTCCAGGTCCAACACCAGGTTGAAGTAGGGGGTCGTGCTGCCGCCCACGAGCTGCGTCTCGACGGCCAGCCCGCTCAGGTCCCCCAGCCCGACGCCGCTCCAGCCTGGCACGCCGCCGATGGCCTTGTTGCCGGTGCCCGAGCCGTTGAAGGCGCCGACCTCGTTGTCGCCCTCCTCCGTGCGCAGCAGCAGGCCGCCCACGTCGTCCTCCACCCCGATGCGGGCGTCGTTGACCGAGTGGTCGAGGAGACTGGAGAGGTCGGCCACCTCGTCCCCGGAGTCCGAGGGCCAGTCGAGGTCCAGGCCGCAGCCCGTGAGGAGGATCAGAGGCAGGAAGGTGCGCATGGCGGCTCCGTGTGCGAGGATCAGGACTCTACACCATCCCCACCGCCCTGTGGGCTCCCGTCGAGAGCACCCGATGGCTCCCCCAGAACCCGCCGTGAACGCCTCCTACCCCGCGCCTTCCGCCCGCGCGCCGGGCGGCCAGATCGTCGCGCGCAAGGTGCTGCTGGTGCTGGAGGTCAAGGTTGAGCTGCGCCGCGTCTGCTACCTTGGAGGCTGGAGGCTCCCATGCACACGCTCGCCCTCGTCGCCCTGCTCAACAACGCCCACGCCGAGACCGTCGCCTACGGCAGCGTGTCGGGGGCGCTCGGCTTCCTGATGGAGAACATGGGCGACTTCGCCGTCGGGGCCGAGCACGTCTTCGGCGAGCACCACGGCCTGCTGGTCGAGGGGACGATCATCCACGTCCACGGCGCCCCCACGCACGCCACCACCCGCGGCGCCCAGCTGGGCTATCGCTACCACGTCGGGCACGCCTTCCTCGGGGTTGTCGGAGGCCTCGAGCTCGGCCGGGCGAAGTACTACACCGCCGAGCACAAAGGCCCCTACGACGCCTATGATCTGCGCCACCTGAGCGTGATCCCGCACATCGGCTACCGCTTTCATCTGGGCGAGCACCTCCGCCTCACCACCCGCTTCGGCGCCGGCTACGGGAGCTGGGAGATCACGCCCGAGGCGGAGGGCGATGAGGCGCAGATGACGCTTCTGCAGGATCGGCTGCAGTTCACGCCGCTGAAGCTGGACAGCGAGCTGTCCATCGGGTGGAGCTTCTGAGGTCGGTCGCTGGCGCCGGCGCAGACACAGACGCAGACGGTTCTCGTGAACAAACGCGCCGAATCGCGAATCTGAATCATAACAAAGCGTAACATCCAGCCGCTCTCCTCACCGGCCCGGCCAGATCCGAATACAGTACGATCACCGCCGCCAAGATCGCGGACTGTCCGCGCTCGCGCCCGGCGAAGGGAGAGCCTATGTGCAACATCGGATTCCTGTCTCGCGCCCTGGTTGTCGCTGCCCCTCTCTGCCTTACGAGCGCCGCGCTCGCCGA